>WTHW01000037.1 GCA_011526395.1 Alphaproteobacteria bacterium | reverse complement strand
TATCAGATGTGGGGATATGGGTATGGGTGCCAACAACACATGAGACCTTGCCATCACAGTAAAATCCCGTTGCGACTTTTTCAGATGTCGCCTCACCATGCACATCAATCAAAATGAAGTCAGCATCACGCACAAGTTTCATCTGTTCTAGTTCAGATTCAAGCTTGTCGAACATATTTTCATTTTCAGCCATAAAGAGATTGCACATGACATTGATAACGCCAAGACGCCGCCCATCAGCCAGCGGGATGCAAACAGCGCCTTTGCCGGGAAATTCACGTGCCATATTGGCAGGGCGCAAAAGGCGCGGCTGTTTTTGGATATAGGGCGAGATTTCAGCCTTGTCCCAGACATGATTGCCTGTGGTTAGCACATCGGCACCAGCGGCAAATAAATCATCACATATGGCAGGTGTGATACCAAAGCCGCCAGCGGCATTTTCACAATTCACAATAATTGCATCAAGCGCTAGCTCTTGGCGCAAATCTGGTAGTTGCGAGATAACAGCCTGTCTGGCACTGCGGCCTACAATATCACCTAGAAATAGAACTCTCATCGCATCTGAACCTGATCTTTGTTATTTTGCATCGCCATGACGCAAGCCTGAGGGGGTTAATATGCCATCAAGCTGTTTGTCATAAGCGCCGATTGGCACCGTTTCAACTTCGCTTTCATCAAAGGCAATGCCAATGACTTTGACCTGATGACCAAGCTGTTCAAGCTTTGCCAATGTGCGATCATAAAAGCCGCCCCCATAGCCAAGCCGCCAATATTGAGCATCATAAGCCAATAGGGGCGCAAGGATCATATCAGGGATTATGATAGGTGCCTCGGGCTGTGGCTCTTTGGTATTATAGGGCCCGTCAATGAGGTCATCACCGTCCCGCCATTCATGGAAGGTCAAAGGCAGCCCCTCTTGCGGGGTTGATGGCAGGCATGTTTTAGCGCCCTGTTGGCTGAGTGCGCGCTGGAGAGGGATGGGGTCAATCTCTGTGCGGATTGGCCAATAGGCGGCAATGATGCTAGGCGAGAAGCGGTCATGCAGATGGCTTGCAAATGAGGCGATACTATCGGCTGCATCTGGCATCGCATCAAAGGCTTGTTTGCGCGTCATGGATGCTTGTTTGCGGAGCGCTTTTTTGGTGTCATCAAGCGTTGTCATTTATCGCTTATCTTGCCTTTATCATCATTATTGCAAGATGGCCGGAACAGCCGTCGGCGTGATTCATCCTCTGTGACCTGTAGTACAGGTGGGCGCCGCAATAATCAGACCACAGCCCAATCAGAGGCAGCTCCCTACAGAAGATTATGGTCCCAGGGATTGAAAGACCAAACGCACTGCCTAGCCAAATTGCAATGTCATTTTATACACGCAATAGACAGCAAAAACCGCCTTTGCGCTGAAGTTGTTGCCTTTACTTAGGCTGATTTGATAGAGGCGGCAAGCGCTGAAATTGTCTGGGCTAGTTTTTCTAGCGTTTCAATCTGCTCATCTTGGATGAGGTCATCAGCGTTAGCTGGCGTGGGAGCGGGCGCGCTTGATGATAAGGCACCTGCCCCGCCATCTGCGGCGGCGACTTTTTCAGCCAGAAGAATAGCGGCCATAACAAGCAGGCGCGATTCGCCAATTTGCCCCACTGACTGAGCAAGATTGCTGACCATCTCGTCAACCATTTTGCCAAGCTGTTCGATTTCAGCCTCTTGGCCTTTATCACAACCTAGCTGGTAGGGATTGCCGTTGATTCTGATGGTAACGATAGAGCCGCTCATGATGAGGCCTCGTCTGATGATTGGGTGGATGTTTGCACTGATTCAAGCAAACGCACTGCCTCGCCAAGCTCTGCCTTCATGGCTTCAAGCTCATTTACATCTATAGCGGGCGCTGAGGTGTCGGCGGCTGGCGCTGATTGTTGCTGTGTGAGTTGCTCAAGAGAGGATGTCAGCTCTGCTAGCGCTGTCTCGATCTTGCCAATCGCATCATTTAGACGTGACATATATCATCCTTCCGATTTTAGAATCTATCAAATGAAGCACAAGGGAAGCATCACTTTGACAAAAATCGCGTTGGCAGTGTTCTGCAATGGCGGTTTTATCAGCTTTGCGTTTAGGCTCATTTCTTATCAGGTTATGTTAGCTGATTTTACAGAAAATTCAACCATCACAATATTTTGCAAAGCAAAGCTATGATGCGATAGGAATGAATGGTTTTTGTTATGTGGTTTGGCACTGAATTCGTCATGTTTTTTGACAAACTTAACATTTGACTAGCACGGCGTTCGTAGCGCATATTGCGCGCATTATTGCCAATCTATTTGTCTGTATCAGGAGCCTGTCATGTCAGTCACCAAGCGAGAGATGGCAAACGCCATTCGCGCCCTTTCAATGGACGCAGTTGAAACTGCAAAATCTGGACATCCGGGTATGCCGATGGGCATGGCAGATGCGGCAACCGCGCTATTCTGTGATCACATGAAATTTGATGCAAGCCAACCATATTGGCCAGACAGAGATAGATTTATCCTGTCAGCTGGTCATGGCTCGATGCTGATATATGCCTATCTGTATCTGACAGGCTATCAAGATATGACACTTGATGAGGTGAAGAATTTCCGCCAATGGGGCGCAAAAACAGCTGGCCATCCTGAATATGGTCATGCCACTGGGATTGAGACAACAACAGGCCCGCTAGGCCAAGGTATATCAAATGCTGTGGGCATGGCGATGGCAGAACGTCACAAAGCAGCTCATTTCGGTGCAGATCTGGTTGACCATTATACATATGTGATCGCAGGTGATGGCTGTCTGATGGAAGGTGTTAGCCATGAGGCGGCATCATTAGCAGGTCATTTGAAGCTTGGTAAAATCATTGTGTTATTTGATGATAATGGCATCTCAATCGATGGGCCAACAAGCCTGACTGTCTCAGAAGATACAACAAAGCGCTATGAATCATATGGCTGGCAGGTGCTGGCATGTGATGGTCATGATAGCGAGGCTGTCTCTGCGGCGATTGCTGAGGCAAAAGCAGATGAGCGCCCAACATTGATCAGATGCAAAACAACAATCGGCTATGGTGCGCCAACGAAAAAAGGTACATCTGGCATTCATGGTGCGCCTCTTGGTGCAGAAGAAATTGCTGGCACAAGAGAGGCTCTTGGCTGGGGTCATGAGCCATTTGATATTCCGCAAGATATCCTTGATGCATGGCGCGCGGCAGGAAGCAGAGGCGCAAGCACAGCACAAGACTGGCAGAACAGACTAGATAGCTCTGATAAGAAGCAAGAATTTGAAGCTTTGATTTCTGGCAATTTTGATGAGGCTGTGAATAACGCCATCGCCGCTTATAAAGAAAAATTGGCGGCTGACCCGCAAAAGGTCGCGACAAGAGTGGCAAGTCAAAAAGCCATCGAAGCGTTACTGCCACATGTCCCTGCGATGTTTGGTGGGTCTGCTGATTTGACAGGGTCAAACAATACCCGCGTTGGTGAGCATGAGATTTTCAATGCTGATAATCCAAAAGGCACTTATGTGCATTATGGTGTGCGCGAACATGGCATGGCCGCCGCAATGAATGGTATCGCGCTACATGGCGGGCTTGTGCCATTTGGTGGCACCTTCTTGGTCTTTACAGATTATTGCCGCCCGTCAATCCGCCTGTCAGCCCTAATGGAACAGCGTGTGATTTATGTAATGACACATGATTCAATCGGCCTTGGCGAAGATGGCCCAACACATCAGCCTGTGGAACATGTGGCAAGCCTTCGTGCCATGCCGAATGTGAATGTCTTCCGCCCGTGCGATATTGTTGAGACAGCTGAAGCATGGCAAATCGCAATGACCTCGCATAAGACGCCTTCTATCTTGGCATTAAGCCGTCAGGGTCTTGCACAGCTTCGTCTGGGTGATGATGTCGCAGAGAATAAGTCAGCCAAAGGCGGCTATGTGTTAACACCAGCAAGCGCATCAGAAAAAGTGACATTACTTGCCACTGGATCTGAGGTATCTATCGCAGCTGAAGCACAAAAAATGCTGGAAGCAGATGGCATTCCAACAAAGCTTGTGTCTGTGCCTTGCTTGGATATCTTGTTGCAACAAGATGATGCCTATATCGATGCGCTTTTGGGTGAGAATGCTGTTCAAATCGCGGTGGAAGCTGGCATAGCGCAAGGCTGGTCAGATTTGATTGGCCGCAAAGGCACCTTCATTGGCATGACAGGCTTTGGCGCATCTGCGCCAGCCGATAAGCTTTATCAGGAATTTGGCATTACAGCTGAGGCGATTGTCGCTGCGGCTAAGGAGAAATTGTCATAATTTCAAAGTTTGCTGTCGCAATGGCAGTGAGCAAATAAGAGGACCGCACAGTGACTATCAAACTTGCTATTAACGGCTTTGGCCGTATTGGAAGATTAACGCTTCGCGCGCTTGCACAATCTGGTCGCAATGATATTGAAGTGGCGTTAATCAATACACCAGGTGATGTCGCAACATCAGCTCATTTGTTTGAATATGATTCAACGCATGGCAGATTTGATGGCACGGTCACTTATGGTGATGATTGGATGGATATCGGCTCTGGCCCGATTAAGATGACACGTATCAGAGAACCTGAAGCCCTGCCGCATAAAGAGCTTGGTATTGATGTTGTGTTGGAATGTGCTGGTATCTTTAATGCCAAAAAAGATGCTTTGCGCCATTTATCAGCTGGCGCGCAAAAGGTGCTGATTTCAGCACCTGCCAATGATAGTGATTTAACAGTCGTATATGGCGTGAATTCAGATAAGTTATCAGCCAATCATGATGTGATTTCAAACGCCTCATGCACAACCAACTGTCTTGCCCCTGTGGCAAAAGTGATGCAAGAGACTTTTGGTATCGAAAATGGCTATATGACAACCATTCATGCCTATACGAATGACCAAAATATCCTTGATAACCGTCATAAAGATTTGCGCCGCGCACGCTCTGCAGCGCAATCAATGGTGCCAACATCAACAGGTGCGGCGAAAGCAGTTGGTCTGGTCTTACCAGAATTGGCTGGCAAGCTTGATGGGTCTGCCATTCGTGTACCAACGGCCAATGTATCTGCGGTTGATTTCAAATTTTTAGCATCACGAGATGTGACAGTTGAAGAAGTGAATGCCGCATTAGTAGAGGCATCACAAGGTGCGCTTGCCGGCGTTTTAGGCATTAATGAGAAGCCACTTGTGTCAATTGATTTTAACACAGACCCGCATTCATCTATCGCTGACATCACGCAAACACAGGTTCTTGGCAACCGGTTTGTGCGTGTGTTGGCATGGTATGATAATGAATGGGGTTTCTCGAACCGTATGCTCGACACAGCTGTGTTAATGATGCGCGCATCATAAAAAACCAGACATTCATCTCTTAAAATGCATAAATTGGTTGTGATTGGCGGCATTTTTTGCCACAACCACAACCAATCAAACATATTTGGCATAATGTCGATGAGGTCAGAGCTATGAAACTGAACGGAAATCAAATTCGCCCAGGCAATGTTATTGAACATAAATCACGCCTGTGGGTGGCTGTCAAAACAAGCCATGTGAAGCCAGGTAAAGGCGGCGCATTTGCACAAATCGAATTAAAAGATATCAAAGATGGCACAAAGCTAAATGAACGCTTTAGAGCCACTGAGTCAGTTGAACGTGTTATTTTGGATGAAGCTGATTGCACCTATCTTTATGCAGAAGATAACAAACATATTTTTATGCATACTGAGACATTTGAACAGTTTGAGATTGA
Source organism: Alphaproteobacteria bacterium (assembly GCA_011526395.1). Classification (GTDB taxonomy): domain Bacteria; phylum Pseudomonadota; class Alphaproteobacteria; order Puniceispirillales; family Puniceispirillaceae; genus UBA685. The sequence goes on along the minus strand of WTHW01000037.1, from coordinate 3,438 downwards.
TGCTGATATGATTGGTGAGCCTGCGGCTTTCTTGCAAGATGGTATGACTGTTACATTGCAAAGCCATGAAGGCGACCCTATCGCTGTGACGCTTCCTGATCAGGTGGTTGTTGAAGTGATTGAAGCTGATGCTGTTGTCAAAGGGCAAACAGCGTCTTCATCTTATAAGCCTGCAACAGTGGATAATGGGCTTCGTGTGATGGTCCCGCCTCATATTGCAGCTGGCACAAAGATCATCGTGAAAACCGAAGATGCCACTTATGTAGAAAGATTTAAGGGGTAATCTGATATGGCTGGTCGTTCCGCACTGATTAATGTGATGCACAAAGCGGCTGAAGCCGCAAGCCGACGCATGATGCGTGATTTTGGCGAAGTTGAAAATCTGCAAGTCACGAAGAAAGGCGCCGCAGATTTCGTCACAAGAGCAGATGTGAACGCAGAACAAGTCATTCAAGAAGAATTATCAAAAGCACGCCCTGATTGGGGCTTCATCATGGAAGAAGGCGGGACAATCCCTGCCACTGATGATGAGACACCATCATGGATTATTGATCCCATTGATGGCACAACCAATTTTACACATGGCATTCCCCATTTCGCTATCTCTATCGCGGTGATGAAAAAGGGAAAGATTATTGCAGGGCTTATCCTAGACCCAGCACGTAATGAATGTTTCTTTGCTGAAGCTGGCAAAGGCGCCTTTATGAATGATAGACGCATGCGTGTATCAGGCAGACGCCAATTCTCAGAAGCTTTATTTGCCACTGGCATTCCGTTTCTTGGCAGAGGCACAGCCCAATCAGATGCTATTTTCATGGCAGAGCTAAATGCTGTTATGCAAAAATCAGCTGGTGTGCGCCGTTTTGGTGCCGCATCACTTGATTTGGCGTGGGTTGCAGCTGGTCGTTATGATGGCTTTTGGGAAACCAAATTACAGCTGTGGGATATCGCGGCTGGCTATATCATGGTTAAAGAAGCTGGCGGATTTGTTTCAGACTTCCAATCACGTGATAAAGCGCTTGAAACAGGCAATATTGTTGCCGCAAACTCATCACTTCACACACCGCTCTTAAAGCTGTTGCGTGAAGGCAGAGACAGCATCAAAGCCTAATCAGTGCAGGCTGGCATTTGCCGCCCTCAAAAAGCTGACGCTATTTTTTATGTTTACCATAATCGTGCCATTGTTCTATGGTTGAATAATCACATGATAATTTCATGAGGTTTCAACAAGAGTGACAGGCACGAGGTAGGCCATGACTGATCCCCGCAGATATCTGATTAGAATGATGCTGTTCATCGGCATGGTGGCTGTGATAGCTGTGCTTTTGATTAAACCTCTCACCGCTGCTTTTATGGGTAATGCTGTTTTAAATAGTGTCATTATCGCTGTGGCGTTGGTTGGTATTATTTATGTTGTCACACAAGTCTTTCGCTTGGTGCCTGAAGTGCGCTGGCTCAGTGATATTCAACGCACACGCACATTAAATCCAAATGCACCGCGCCCTGTTTTGCTAGCCACTGTGAATGTGATGTTGCAAGATGCAAGAGGCGACTCACAATTATCTGCCCTCTCATTGCGGTCTGTTCTGGATGGGGTCGCAGGGCGTCTTGATGAGGGACGTGAGATTTCACGCTATATGATCGGCCTGCTTGTATTCCTTGGCTTGCTAGGTACCTTTTGGGGATTATTACAAACGATTGGCTCAGTCGGGCAAGTAGTGAGCGGCCTTGATTTGGTTGATTCTGATTTTGAAAGCTTGATGATGCAATTACGCACAGGGCTAGATGCGCCTTTATCTGGTATGGCGACAGCTTTTTCATCATCTCTATTTGGTTTGGCAGGCTCTTTAATCCTAGGGTTTTTGGATTTGCAGTTAGGCCAAGCCATTGGCCGCTTTTTCAATGAAGTTGAAGATTGGTTATCAGCTTTTGCCAAATATAATGACCCTGCCAATAATCAAATTGAAGGTAGCACAGCAGCATTGGCAGAAGGTATGAGCGAGGAAGCCGCCAGAGCCTTAATCACATTGGCAAGCGCGATTGAATCTGCTGAGGCAGATAGAGGTCATATGATTGAACAAGTGGTTACGATGAACCAAAATATGCACCAATTATCAGAATTGCTAGCAGATGATAGGCGCCTTCGTGACCAGTTGGCGGCATTGCAAGCAACGATGGGAGATATCGCATCGCAAATGGCACAAAGCAGGCAAGACCATCAAAAAGAATTGCGTGCTGAGATACGCGCCTTATCAGCAAGCCTGTCAGAGAGTGGCAAATCATCAGAATTAAAAGCGCGCAAATAGGATGAGGCTAGCATAGATATGTCAGTCTCTCGACTAGGATCACGCAACAAACAAAATGACTATACATGGCCTGGCTTTGTTGATGCCCTTGCCAGCTTGTTAATGGTATTTGTGTTTGTGCTGATGGTGTTTGTGCTGATCCAAGCAAATCTCGCTTATCGGTTATCAAGCAAGGATGAATCTCTTGCCACTTTGCAAACAGAGCTGGCAACCATTGCAAGCTTGCTTGGCAAAGAACGTGCGCAAAATACCAAATTATCATTGGAATTAACTTCGTCTATCGCGGCGTTAAAACAAGCCCAAGATGAGATTGCGAGCCTTAGCTCTGCGCTTGCAAAAAGTGAGGAGGCAAGCGCCTCTCAGCTAGAGCAATTACGTGCGCTGAATGCAACGCTTGCCGCACAAGCCGCGCGCAATGATGAGCTGACCCAATCTCTAGCGAATATGCAGGCAAGCTTGAAAGATAAAGAAGCTGCCTTTCTTGCGCTTCAAACACAGAATGCCGCTCTGTTATCAGAGAAAGATGACGCCACAGCTGAGTTGGCGCAGACAAGGACAGCGCTGTCAGCTAGCAATGATTTAAATGAGGAATCAAAGCTTGAGATTGAACGCCTGATTGCCGCGACGTTGACGTTAAGAAACGAGTTGAATGAACTGCGCGCATTGCTAGCAGAAAAAGAAGCACAATCACTGGCAGATAAGGTGACGATTGCCAATCTTGGTAAGTCGCTGAATGAAGCGCTGGCAAGCCGTGTGCAGGAATTGCAACGCTTTAAGTCAGATTTCTTTGGCCGCTTGCGTGATATCCTTGGCAACCGAGGTGATGTGACCGTCGTTGGAGACCGTTTCGTCTTTCAGTCTGAGGTGTTGTTTGCGCAAGGTAGTGCCAGTCTAGGCGAAGATGGCAGAGCGCAACTTGAAAAAATCGGGCAAGCCTTGAAAGAGATTGCAGAAGAGATCCCATCTGATATTCCATGGGTCTTGCAAGTAGATGGGCATACAGATGATGTGCCTGTTTCAGGGGTCTATGCTGATAATTGGGAGCTATCAACAGAGCGGGCGTTATCGGTCGTCAGGTACCTTATCAATGACGGCGTGCCAGCCAGCAGATTAGCCGCCACAGGATATGGAG
>WTHW01000257.1 GCA_011526395.1 Alphaproteobacteria bacterium | reverse complement strand
TGAAGCGGATAACTTGTACATCCACAGTTTGACCAACTGTCAAAGCTTCTGATGGGTGGTTAATACGCTTCCAAGCAATGTCAGTGACGTGCAATAGACCATCAACACCACCTAGATCAACGAACGCACCGTAATCTGTGATGTTCTTCACAACACCCTGAAGTACCTGACCTTCTTCTAGTGTAGATACTAGTTCTGTTCTTGCTTCAGCGCGTGATTCTTCAAGAACCGCACGGCGTGATACCACGATATTCCCACGACGTCTGTCGATTTTCAAAATTTGGAATGGTTGTGGTGTGCCCATTAGAGGTGCAATGTCATGCACAGGGCGGATATCAACTTGAGAGCCCGGCAAGAATGCTGTCGCACCTGAAAGGTCGACAGTGAAGCCACCTTTGACACGGCCAAAGATAACGCCAGTGACACGTTCTTGTGCTTCGAATGCGCTTTCTAGCATGATCCATGCTTCTTCGCGTCTTGCTTTCTCGCGGCTAAGCACAGCTTGACCTTCGCGGTCTTCCATACGCTCAACGTAAACTTCAACAGTGTCACCAGCCTTGATTTCAGCTTCTTGGCCAGGGGCACCAAATTCTTTCAAAGGAACGCGTCCCTCTGATTTCAATCCAACATCGATAACAGCATAGTCTCCAACTACGTCAATAACGTAACCTTTAACCACACTACCTTCGACTGAAATGTTTTCTGCAAAGCTTTCAGCTAGCAGATCAGCAAAATTTTCCATGCCAGCATTCGCTGACGCGTCTTGAGTTTTAGACAATTATGTTCTCCGTTAAGTGCCATATGATGAATTGCTTTTTATAGCGTTTCATACTGCCTTTGCTGGATTAAGGCTGCGACATACATTTGCTGCAAGGCTGTCACTCTTTCGAGATTTTGCCTGAATGCCGCTGGACAAATATGGCGATCGGTCTTTCATCCAGCTATTTGATTTTTCATGCATCTGCTCGCAGCAAATTTAGAGCAGATGTTTTGTTGGCAAGGTTATAGCGGTATTTTCAGATTTTACAAGCGTTTCACAAGATTTACTGCAATTTCTAACACCTCTTGCGCGCTCATCTCGGAGGTGTCGATGATTTGCGCATCTGGCGCTGGGATGAGCGGCGCTGTTTTGCGTGTTTTATCACGTGTATCTCTTTCGATTAAATCGGCTAATATTTGCGCTTGGCTGATAGTTTCATCTTTTGCGGATAATTCTAAAAAACGGCGCTTTGCGCGCACTTCTACATCTGCATCTATATAAAGTTTCAAATCTGCATCTGGCAGAATAACAGTGCCAATATCACGGCCATCTAGTACCGCGCCTTTGCCATTCGGCGGTGTTTTCGCAAATTGTCTTTGTTTGTCTATCAACGCTTCTCGAACGGCAATATTAGACGCAATTTTTGAAGCTATCTGGGCAATTTCGGATGTTCTTAAGCCATCACTATTTCCAAGAGGAAGCGTTAAGTTTCTGGCAATTTCTACGATGTCTGTCTCTGTGAAAGACCCGTCCGGATGAACAAGGCCAGCATCAGCTGCCAGTTTTGCAACAGCGCGATACAAGGTGCCAGTATCCAAATAATCATAGCCAAGTGCCATCGCTAGCGTTTTTGCTAATGTGCCTTTGCCAGACGCTGCTGGGCCGTCAATTGCAATTTGTAAACTCACGTCACCATCTCCTTGTGACAGGCTAGACACTCTCGATATGCGCGCCAAGTTGATTCATTTTGTCAGCAAATTGCGGGAATGAAGTATTGATTGTTTCAACGTCATCTACGCGGATTGGATGGTCTGATACCATGCCCAACACCAAAAATGACATGCCGATTCGGTGATCATGCTGGCTGTTGATGGTTGCGTCGCCTTTTGGCGGCATTTTACCACCTGTCACAGACATAAAATCTTCACCTTCTGTTACATCAACGCCACATGCTTTTAATCCCTCTGCCATAACAGCGATACGGTCTGTTTCTTTCACACGCAATTCTGCGACGCCTGTCATCATTGTCGTGCCAGTTGCCATGCTAGCTGCCACAGATAAAATGGGATATTCATCAATCATTGAGGCGGCGCGTTCTGGCGGCACATCAATTCCTTTTAGCTGTGATGATTTTACGCGGATATCTGCAACTTCTTCCCCACCTTCGAGGCGATGGTTTGATAATGTGATATTGCCGCCCATTTCAATCAGAGTTGTGATAAGGCCTGTGCGTTGCGGGTTCATGCCAACAGCAGGCAATGTCACATCGCTGCCAGCTGTGATAAGCGCGGCAACGATTACAAAAGCAGCAGATGATGGGTCTCTTGGTACCAATATGTCTTTGGCGATGAGGTCATGTCCACCGGTTAGCGTGACAACATGGGTGCCGTCCTCTTGAATCTCTTGAGTCACTGGTACGCCAAAATGTCTCAACATGGCTTCTGTATGATCGCGCGAGATATGAGGTTCTTTGACAATGGTATCGCCACGTGCACGCAATCCTGCCAATAAAATAGCAGATTTAATCTGTGCAGAGGCTACCTTTGGCTGATAAGTAACAGATAAAGGTGACACCAATCCTGTGATCGTGACAGGCAACAAGCCATCATTTGTTGTCACTTGCGCGCCCATTTCAATCAACGGGTCAGTTATGCGGCGCATGGGACGTTTAGATAAAGAGGCATCGCCTACAAATGTGGCTGTCATTGATTGACCAGCAATTAATCCCATCAGCAATCTTACACC
>WTHW01000165.1 GCA_011526395.1 Alphaproteobacteria bacterium | reverse complement strand
AGCCATAAGCGTTCACGCCAATGCACCATCATCATCTCCTACATAGAATTCTTGACTTCAGCAGGAAGAATAGGCACCCAATAGCTAATAAATCGTAAAGGAAGCTAATTTATTTATTATAATTTGTTTCTTAAGTGATAAAGCGATCTCATCACACATCCATTAGATGCTGGCGAAATAGTTGATTTCAGAAAGTTATTAAAATTATGTTTCACATTGTTTTATACCAGCCGCAAATCCCGCCCAATACAGGCAATATCATTCGGCTCTGTGCCAATGCTGGTGCGCGCTTGCATCTGATACATCCGCTTGGATTTGAGATAACAGAGAAATCATGCCGCAGAGCGGGACTAGATTATCACGCACTGACATATGTAGATCATTATGATGATTGGGAGGATTTTTGCAAAAAATCGCCCATAAAAAGATTATTTGCTATCACCAAATTTGGCAAAATGCGATTTGATAAACCGCACTATCAAGATGGTGATGGCTTTTTATTTGGCAGAGAGACAACAGGCCTGCCAGACCATATACATGAGCATTTTGCGCAAGATAATAAATTGGCTATCCCTATGGTTGAGGGATCACGGTCTCTTAACCTTGCCAATTCAGCTAGCATTATCTTGTATGAAGCATGGCGCCAAAATGAGTTTTCATTGCAGGACTAGCTGGTGAGATGTGCCCTCGCATAATGCAAGGGTCCACCAGTATGACGCGGGAAGCCAACACCATAAATCATAGCAGCATCAACCATATCAACAGACGCCACATGCCCCTCATCAAGGCAGGCCTGACATTCTGAAATCATCGGCGCAAGCATACGAGCAATCAGCTGTTCTGCCTTGCCGCTATCATAGGTGGCACGCTCTCTGCTTGCTTTATTTTGATCCCAGTTATAAATGCCGTCTCCTGTTTTGCGTCCTAATTTCTGAGAGGCTATTTGCTTTTCTAAAAACAGCTGAACCGTATCTGGCATGCCAAGGCAGTGACCAATCTCAAGACAGATATCAAGACCAACTTGATCAGCAAGTTCAATAGGCCCCATTGGCATGCCAAAGGATAACAGAGCTTCATCTATTTCATCTGCTTTTTCGCCTGCTAGCATCTCTTCAAGCGCGGCGAATATGTAAGGGAAAAGCGCGCGATTGACCAAAAATCCCGGACTATTTTGGACTTTGACAGGAAGCTTGCCCATTTTCAGAGCCAGCTGGGTCAGACGCGCGATATCTGTCTCCTCATTCACAGGGCGATGGACAATCTCTATCAATGGCAAGACTGTGGCAGGGTTGAAAAAATGCAAACCCAATAATCGTGATGGCATCGACATTGACTGGCTGATTTTATCCAAATCAAGGGCTGAGCTGTTGGTTGCAAAAAGACAATCTTTGCGCCTGTTACTTTCAAGACCGCTCCAAATGGATTGCTTTAGTGTCATTTTTTCAGAGACAGCTTCAATCACAAGATCAATTTTGGATGCTGTTTTATCTGTTACACCCCACTGGCATTTTGCCATTGCTTCTTGTGCTGCGCTTTGCGTTAATTTTCGCTGAAGGTAGCTTTCAATTTTGACCTTCGCATTATCAATTGCTGTCTCATTCACATCGCTAAGATAGAGATTATATCCCTTTGATAAGAGAAAACAGGTGATATCAACACCCATAGCACCAGCGCCTATCACTTCAATGTGAGAGATATTAGGATTGCCACGTGCTTGCTTTTTCAATCCATCTGTTAGAGCAAACACACGTCTTAAATTTGCAGAAACCGCACTCATCATGAGTTGTGGGAAATGCGTTAACTCCCCTGTCTCAAGTCTTTTGTAATCAGGGCCTGCTTGTTCAAAATGCGTTATCATCGCATAAAGATAGGGCGCATGTGCTGGCTTTTGTTTTTGCAGATATCTGTCTTGTGCCTCTGTGATATGCGACTGCCATAGCGCGGCATCACAAAATTCTGTGAAGCAACGCTTGCCTCTATCAATCAGGTCTGTGGCGAGCGTTATATCATTATCTTCGCCGCAAAGCGCATCTGCGAGCGCGCTATCTAGAAGCTGTTGCGGTTTGGTCATTGGCTTTGCGCTAAGACATAGCTCAAGCGCTTTTTCACACCCAAGCAGGCGCGCACCACGTGCTGTGCCTGCAAAGCCGGGCATTAATCCCAAATTCGCTTCGGGGAAACCTGCCATAATGCGTCCTGTTTGCTGGCATAGGCGCCAGTCACAAGCCAGCGCTAGCTCAAGGCCGCCACCAAGCACAGGCCCGTGAAGAATAGCAACAGATACAAGATGGGAGGTTTCAATCTTGGTCAAGCACCGCATCGCATTTGCTTGCAAAGCCCTGACCTCATCTTCTGAGGTGAGAGTTTCAAACTCCAAAATATCAGCGCCAAAAACAAAGCCGCTAGGCTTTGCAGATTTCATCACCAACCCAACAAGCCCAGAGATTTGTTCTAATTCTGTTATCACCTGCTCTAGCTCTGCTAGCATGGCTTGCGAGAGGACATTGGCAGACTTATCTCTTATATCAAGATATAGCACTGCTATCTTATCGTGAATTTCATATCTGATATGCTGATAATCCATGCCCAAACCCTTCAAAGACTAGTGATATCACTCACTAGTAGTAGCGCACGCAGTCAATTTGGAAAAGGGGGGTTTTGATGGCAAAAATCAATGGCGGATGGACGGGGATTCGAACCCCGGAGGGGCGTTAACCCCAACACGCTTT
>WTHW01000054.1 GCA_011526395.1 Alphaproteobacteria bacterium | reverse complement strand
TGGCGCATTTTTGGCTATCTGATTTCCAAATCTCATAGCCATTAAACATCAATTTGGGACCAGCTGTGATAGCGCCAGACGGGCATTCTCGCGCGCATTTATTACAGCTTTCGCAAAAATGCTGAAGGCCAAAATCAATGGGTTTATCATGCGCCAAGGGCATATCTGTTGTCACAACGCCAGATTTTAAGCGCGGCCCCAGAAACGGGTTCAAAATCACTTCACCAATCCGGCTTACCTCGCCAAGGCCAGATAATAACAATAAAGGCGGCTGTAATACCTCACCATCAAGCACGGTATGGGCTTTGGCATTATAGCCAAGATTACGGATCTGGCGTGCGATAACACCGCCAAGCAATGAGAAACGCAAATAAGCGCGCATGGATTGGGCAACAGAAATCCAGTCATCACCACTTGCCCCCTCCATTGTCTCATAGCCTTGGTCAATGATCATAGATATAGCTTGGTCATGTGGTGGTATGATTTCTGCGCCAGTGGCATCATGGGAATACCACGCCCAATCAGGACAGCGGCTTATGCCAACAGCATCTGCGCCAAGCCAGTATGAGGCAGCTTTGATATTTGCGGCATTACGAAGCTCGTCATTATAGGCAGTTGAACTGTCTGCTGGCACCCCATCTTGCAATAAAACAAAAGCACCAAGCATATGACGTTGCGCCATAGATGGTGCTGATTTCCGTGCGTAATATCCGCCAGCTGACCCTTTCTGATTGGCCTTTCCCATGTCACCAAATTGGGCGCGTGCAAACATATCTGTGCGCTTTGGCACACGCGCAACATGTGCTTCATCAATATAGGTTGTGGGGCTATCAACACGTTTCAATGTTTCAAACGGATGAGGGCCATCGATGAATTGACGCTTACGATACGGGTCTCGGTTAAAGGCTGATTTTTGAGAGCCTGCCCCAAGCCACCATGCAGGCCCACCTAGCGCCACACGGCTTTGTGCAGCCATCGGCGCAAGTGGCTTATCAGGTGCCAAATCCATATTTGTGGTGATAGCGGCAAGCCCAAAAGACTTACCAATAAAAGGCGCCGTTAAGTCATCCTCATAAAACGTAAGCCCTGATATGAGTGATAATTTTGCCAAATCCATTTCACTGCTTGTTGCAGTATGGGCGAGCGCATCATAGCCAAGCAAACGAATATAATTGGCTAGCACCACAGCTGTTTCGCTCGCTCTCAACGCGCCGCGATGCGCCTCTGCATCTTGAATCCAATCTGTGCCATCTTCATTTGCCTGTGGCGCACGCGCATTTTCATATAAAAAGACAATAGCATGTGTGTGATGGTCTGTGCCTTGTGGCGGCGTTGACATGGATTCTTTCAAGCCAGCCATAATCACATCAATCCCTGATGCTAGCGTTTTGGTCTGACGCGTTTTCAAATCCTCTGCCAAGCGGTCTATATCTGGATTTCGAATAGGCTGAGAGAGTTTCAGCCTATCATCTAGCAAGCCAACGCCCACCATCGAAGCATCAGCAAAATAGCCAAATGATTTTAGATGCTTGCTTCTCTCAACAGGGCAATCTGGGATTGTTGCTTTGCTCTTATTGACCAGCCCATCACGGATAGCATCCATCATCGCCTGATAATCTGTCATTGCATTGACGATATTATCTGGCATATCTGGCCGCCTGAAGCTTAAAGCTTGCATCTCTGGCACATCTGATAAAGAGATCGTATCACTGCGCGCCAATCGCTCTGTTGGATAGGGGCCTTTATCTATCGGGCGTGATTTGCTGGAAAAGAATTTTGTTGTCAAACGTCATTACTCATTTGGTTAAAGTCACATAGGTCGTTTGCCGGATTTACCCTTATATTTTACCAATAGCTCATCAACCTGACCACCTGCTTCAGTGACGCCAAGCACAATGCCACGACGGCGTGATTTGCCACGTTTGTCTTCTAGCTCTTGATCAGATAATGTTGTGCGTTGACCGCACCGAAGCGCCCAGCTTTGCAGCATATCATAACAATCTTGCACAGCTTGCTTATAATCAGGGTCACGTCCTACATCACGCAATTCATGTGGGTCTTTTTCAAGATCAAACAGCATGGGCGGAAATCCACCTTCTGCATGCATAAACTTCCATTTCTTGGACGCGACCATAAATAAACGGGCATCTTTGGCGCTGACTTGTAATTTATTGGCCATTGGTGACATGGAATAATCATATTCACTCACCGCAAAATCGCGCCAATCAGCTGGATCCTCGCCATGGATAAATGGCATCAATGAGCGCCCTTCAAGCCATTCATCTGGCACTGTTTGCGCTGTGTAATCTGTGAATGTGGCGGCCAAATCTATAGATTCAACCAATGCATCACATGTCTGGCCTCTGGTGCTATCTGCCTCTGGTGACGGATCATAAATAATCAAAGGCACCTTAACAGATGGGTCATGGAACAGATCTTTCTCCCCTAGCCAATGATCTCCCAAATAATCACCATGATCAGAGGTGATAACAATCATCGTATCTTCCATCTGTCCTGATGATTTCAGATAGTCAAATAACACACCCATCTGGTCATCAATTTGTTTGATAAGCCCCATATAAGCGCCAAGTACTTTTTCACGCACAGTATCATCTTGGAATGCGGTTCCGATCACATTGCCAGAAAAAGCAGCATAAACAGGGTTCGGGTCTATTTTTTCATCATCACTGCGAATTGGGGCGATGAAACTATCTGGCCCATACATATTATGATAAGGCGCAGGCACAATATAAGGCCAATGCGGTTTAATATAACTCACATGGCACATCCACGGCCTGTCAGCATCTTTTTTATCTTCCAAGAAGTTGATGGCTTCTCGTGTTAGCCATGGCGTTTCGGAATCTTCTTCTTTGATATTTGCTGGCAAATCACTATTGCCGTAAATCCAGCCAGACGCGATATTGCCATCTTTATCGATGCCTGCATTGGCAAATTCATGCCATGGATTTTCGCTCTCATAGCCTTTTGATTTTAAATATTGGTTATAGGGTGAGTCTTTCTCATCATATTCGCCATCTGGGCCTTGCCCCCATAGCCCATCATCACGCACCCAAATATCAAAGCCGCATTCTGCGACGCGCGCACCAATCACGCTGTCAGGCGCCAAGCCAAAGCGCGCCATACCTTTTGCATCAGCACGCATATGCGTTTTGCCAATTAAATACGCATCACATCCCCCATCGCGCAGATGGTCGCCCAATGTGACTTCACCGACTTTCAGCGGGATACCATTCCAAGAGGCACCATGCGAGCTAACATACCGACCTGTATAAAAACTCATCCGCGATGCACCACACACAGGCGATTGCACAAAACAATTTGAAAATGTTACTGATTGTGATGCAAGCCAATCAAGATTGGGCGTGTCCAAATGCGGATGACCTAAACAACTCAAATAATCATATCGTAGCTGGTCAAACATCAAAAATAGGATGTTCTTTTTTGCTTTATGAGCCAAAGACTGCTCCTGTTATGCCAGAGATAGAGTGGGTTTCTTGGAATTGGGTGATCCCCTCATATCCAAAATTACGCCCCACACCAGATTGTTTGACGCCGCCAAAGGGTGATAGCCCATCCATAGCCGTTGGGCCATGGGCGTTGATATTGGTAAAGCCGGCCTCTAATTGGCGCGCAACACTTACCGCGCGATTTGTATCTTGTGACCAGACAGATGAGCTAAGGCCAAGTTCGCTGTCATTTGCCATCAAAATGGCCTCTGCCTCATCTTTAAAGGACATGATAGGTAGTGTTGGGCCAAATTGCTCATCTCTTACCACAGATAAAGACGGGTCGGCATTTGTCACAAGCGATGGGCGATAGAAATATCCCTTTTGGAACATCTCCTCATCATCAATGGTGCCATAATAATGGATATCTTGGCCTGTTGCTTTTGCTTCATCCAGCATGGACTTCACAACATTATATTGGCGCTCATTATTGACAGGGCCCATGCTAACCCCTTGCACAAGCCCGCTTCCAATTCGTTGTTTGTCAAGATGCGCCGCGAGGCCTGATATCACATCATCATATATCTTTTCATGAACATAGAGCCGTTTTAATGCCATGCAAATTTGCCCTGATGTTAGGAACACAGCCAAATAAAGCTTTTGGAAAAACGCATCATCTAGCACAGCATCTTCCAGAATGATGCCAGCATCATTGCCGCCAAGCTCTAGCGTGACAGGCGTGATATTTTGTGCGGCAGTCATCATAACATGACGTCCGATGGCAACAGAGCCTGTAAAATTAACTTGGCGAACATCTGGGTGGCCGACAAGTGTATCGCCAATAATCCGCCCATCTCCTGTGATGATATTCATCACGCCTGCTGGCAACATAGCCGCCACTTTCGCCAGCAATATCGCAGGGGTCAGGCTGGCATATTCAGATAGTTTAACCACCACCGCATTGCCAGCTAGCAGGGCTTGCGGCAATTTTGATCCCAAGATAGCAAGCGGCCAATTCCATGGCACAATCAATGTTGTAACACCGCGCCCTGTTCTGGTGACGATTGTATCAAAGGCGGGCCCCGATATTTTTTCTTCTTCAGCAAGGCGAGACGCAAATGATGACACTTGCATAAACCGGTCAGCAAATCTGTTGACCTCTAATGTACTTTCAAACAGGACTTTGCCATGTTCTGTTGTAAATTGCTTTGCTAGCGCGGCTACCTCGCCTTCATCAGCTTTCAGATTTTCAGCTATTTTTCTGATATAGTCAGCGCGCTCCGACACATCCAAACCAGCCCATTTGGGGTGCGCATCTTTTGCCGCAGCAATAGCTCTTTCAACATCGCCAACTGACGCATCAGCCGCAAAACCTACGATATGTTCAGGATTAGCAGGGTTATGCACGCCATAGCTTTTTTTCCATTGCGCCGGGCATGATGCACCATTGATGAAAAGCGATGTGAAAACAGGCTCTGACATGTCTCTCTCCCTCTTATGTAGTATTTCAGTGTTGCAAACCGTCTAATATGTGTAAATAGTAATTTGTTTCATATTTATTCAAAAATGAATACCATTATGAACAGCTGCGATGAACAGATAAGAGTGTGATATGGACCCAAAACTTCTTTATCAATTTCACTATATTTGTGAGCTTGGCTCTCTTTCTGCTGCGGCCAAATGGTTGAATATCTCTCAGCCAACTTTGACACGCAATTTACAAACGCTTGAGATGACGGTTGGTCAATCACTTGTTATCCGCTCGCGCTTTGGCGTATCACCCACAGAGATTGGTATCATATTATCCGAGCAGGGCGCCCAGATTGTCCGTGAGGTTCAGCGTGCAGAAGAGGTGATTAATACAGCCAAAAACCAGTCCTTACCGATGATGCGCATTGGTGCCGGGCCCGTGATTGCGGCAACATTCTTAAATGAATTTTGCGCAGAAGAGCTATCGCGCTCACAAGCCATTCCTTTTTCAACCTCTGTGCGCAATTCGCGCGATCTGATTAATGACCTTATCTATAACCGACTTGATATCGCCATTATGGCAACCCCGCCAGATAGCCGTGTCAGCGGGCTAGGATGCCAGTTTTTATCCAATGAAAATATTGCTCTGTTTGCAGGGTCGAAATCAACTCTCGGCCGCTTAGGGCGTTTGCCCTCCAAAGGCGAGCTTGAAGCAGCGCGTTGGGTGACTATGGATGTTGCGCTTGGTCCTGTGACAACATTTAACAGCCTGATTGCAAATCTAGGCATCGAGCCAATGCGTCCTGTGGCGCAATTTGGCCTTGATGTGACAAGCATAATTCACTGTTTAAAAACATCAGATGTATTGGCGTTTTTGCCAGAGCAGGCCTCCCAGAAAATGATGCATCCAGATGATGGGATTGCAAAATTGGATCTGAATCTTGGTCAGGCAAAAAGAGTGATATCTATTTGGTATCGCGCGAATCTAGAAGTTGATCCTATCTTATGGAGTTGTTATCAGCGCTGTCTTTCATTCTTTCAAAAGGCACTTGATACAGACGAGGCACCGCGCTCATAATCAGCTAGGCAATCTTTGACAAAATCAATCATAATTTGCGCTTTCTTTGGCTGTAGCCTGCGATGTGCCATCAGGGCGATGATGCGCGCAGAATGCTGTAATTTTATCGAAGGGCATATTTGTGCCAGCCTGCCATTTTCCAAATAGCGCCTGCAATATAATTCAGGAAGCAACGCAACACCGCCCCCTTTGAGGGCAATATCACGTAATATCACAGGGTCATTTACACTCATCAGCCCTGTTGTATCTATGGTTTGCATCCCCTTCGGCGTCAGCACTTCTAATCTTGTATTTTGATATCGTCTCTCGCAAAATTTCAAATGCGGCACAAGGCTTGCCAGAGAGTCAGGCCTGTCAATTTCTTGCAGGTAATCAGGAGATACCACCCAAATCAGAGCTGTGTCTGAGATGACCTGACGGATTAAATCTGATGATTCAACAGGCTCAACAACAAATGCGACATCTAAATCCTCTTGAAATAGATTCATCGCATGCGAGGTAACCTGAAGCTCTAAAGTAATATCAGGGAATCGTTTATGGAATTCTGCCAATCTGCCGCCGATGACTTCTCGGCTGAATGCCATTGGCATGGATATTTTTAACTGACCTGTTGGCAGATGACGAATGCCAGCCATAGCCGCATCTGCTTGTTTGGCCTGATCAACAATGGTTTCAGCAAAATTAAGGAAGACAGCCCCTTCATCCGTGAGGCGAAATTGCCGCGTGTTTCTGTCAAACAGGCGAATATCTAATTGCTCTTCTAATCTTGAGATGGTTCGGCTTACAGTTGATTTTGGCATGCCAAGTTTGTCTGCGGCGGCGCGGATGCCTTTCATTTGCGTGACTGCCAAGAAAATAGGCAGGTCATTAATGTCCCATTTCATGAACGTATTGTCCTAATTTTTTTCCTTTGTCCCTAATTTCAGATAGCTATAGAGTGAAAGTCAAGCAGGAAACCATTATGGAAGGCTCTAATTATGGCAACAGATAATCAGCGTGATTACGACGACGTGCCTGGCACCTATGTGCTGGATAGCCGTTCTTATCGCAAAGGCTATAAGTTAAACATGTTTTTAATGTCGTTGAATAAAGCAGAGTGCCGCGAAGCATTTGATAAGGATGAATCAGGCTATATGGACAGCTATGGCGTGCCAGAAGAGCAGAAGTTAGCTGTGCTAGAGCGCCGCTATTTGGATATGCTGAAATTAGGAGCCAATGTATATTATGCCTTTAAATTGGTGTCGCACGATCGCCAGCCACCGCAAGTCATGTATGGCAAGATGAGTGACCCTGAGCTGACCTTCGAAGAGTTTCAGCAGATGATGTTATCAGGCGGGCGCTCTATTGAAGGATTGCGCAGCAAGAAGGAGACAAAAAATGGCTAAAATCATAGGTGGTATGGGAACATCACATGTGCCAGGTGCTGGCGCGGCAATGGATAATGGCAAGACGCAAGATGATTACTGGCGCCCGTTATTTGAGGGGCTAACGCCTCTTCGCGAATGGCACAAAAACAATGTTCCAGATGTGAATATCATTGTCTTTAATGATCATGCGACCTCTTATTCGCTTGATGCTTACTCTACGTTCACAATCGGCGTTGGCGAGGAATTTCAACCAGCTGACGAAGGCTGGGGCCCGCGCAAAGTGCCTGTTGTCAAAGGTCATCCAGAATTAGCATGGCATATTGTCGAGAGTGCAATGGCAGAAGAGTTTGACCTTGCCATCGCTGGTAGCCTTGATGTTGATCACGGCCTAACAGTGCCGCTATCACTTGCCTATGATCAGCCAGATGCTTGGCCAGCGGCTGTTGTGCCTGTTTGTGTGAATGTGATTCAGCATCCGCTTCCATCCGCACTTCGTTGCTATAAGCTTGGTCAGGCCATCGGCCGCGCTGTACGCAGTTTTGATGATAACCTCACCGTTGGTATTTGGGGAACTGGCGGCTTGTCTCACCAGCTAGGCGGCGAGCGCGCTGGTGTTGTGAACCCAGATTTCGATAAAAAATTCTTGGATAATCTAACCCAAGATCCATTGGCGAATACCACAATGAGTCATACAGATTTCATCCGTGAAGCAGGATGTGAGGGCGTTGAGATGATCATGTGGAATGTCATGCGCGGCGCCTTGAATGATGATGTAAATGAAGTATTTCGTCTGTATCACATCCCTGTATCAGCCACCGCCTATGGTGCCATCATACTTGAAAACGCATAAAGGACATCACTTATGTCAAAGATTAGACTAGCCGTCGCAGGTGCCAATGGTGCCTTTGGTGTAAAGCATTTAGAAGCCTTAAGCCAAATCGAAGAGGTCGATATCGTAGCTGTTATGGCAACAACAATGGCAAAGGCTGATTCAGTTGCTGACCAATTCAGCGTGCCAAAACGATTTGATGATTATGATGCGATGCTAGCGGATAGTGACATTGACGCTGTTATTCTTGCAACGCCAACACAGCTTCATGCAGAGCAAGGCATCAAGGCAATGGAAGCTGGCAAGCATGTTCTGATTGAAATCCCAATGGCAGATAGCCTAGCAGATTCACAAGCGCTTGTTGCCAAACAAGAAGAAACAGGCATGACAGCAATGGCAGGCCATGTGCGCCGCTTTAACCCATCACATCAATATGTGCATAATCTTATCACAAGCGGCGATGTGTCTATCCAACAGATGGATGTCCAAACCTATTTCTTCAGGCGCACAAATATGAACGCCAAAGGAGAGCCGCGTTCATGGACAGATCATCTGTTATGGCATCATGCTTGCCATACGATTGATTTATTCATGTATCAAACAGGCGAAGATATTGCCGAAGTGCATGCTGTTCAAGGGCCAAAGCATCCAGAGCTTGGCATTGCTATGGATATGTCTATCATTATGAAAACACCAACTGGCAAGATTTGTACATTATCTCTGTCATTCAATAATGACGGGCCACTTGGCACCTTCTTCCGTTATATTTGTGATAATGGGACATATCTTGCACGTTATGATGATTTGTTTGATGGGCGTGATGCGCAAATTGACGTATCAAAAGTGGATGTGTCCATGAATGGTATTGAGCTGATTGACCGCGAATTTGTAGCCGCCATACGCGAGGGGCGTGAGCCAAATGGCAGCCTCCAGCAATGTCTGCCAGCCATGCGCGTCATGCATGAAATTGAACAGAAATTGACTGATTAAGCTGATGACGAACCAACGCGCCATTCCTTTTTTGCAATTCAGAGGGGGTAGCTCTAA
>WTHW01000127.1 GCA_011526395.1 Alphaproteobacteria bacterium | reverse complement strand
CAACAACGCATAATGGCATTTTTCCAGATGATGAAGCCTCCTTGCTCTCTTTGCCGGGCATAGGGCCCTATACAGCCGCCGCTATCTCTGCGTTTGCCTTTGATAAAAATGCGATTGTTCTTGATGGGAATGTGGAGCGTGTGATGGCGCGCTATTCTGGCTCTTTCACACCGCTTCCTGCCTTGAAGACAGAATTGCGAGACCGCTACCCCACGCTCGCGCCAGATGAACGCCATTCAGATTTTGCCCAAGCCATCATGGATTTGGGCGCACGCATTTGTATTCCTGCAATGCCGCGTTGTGGGCAATGCCCGTTACAACAAACATGCAAAATGGCTGATAATGCGGATGCGGCAAAGATACCTGTAAAGCCAAAAAAACAGCCTAAACCCAAACGAGAGGGCATTATCTTCCTTGCAACGAACGGGGCGCAGGCTGTGATGGAACGACGCCCTGAAAAAGGCTTGCTTGGCGGGATGATGGGATTTCCCACCGCCGGCTGGCAGACAGCCAAAACCCCGCCAGCTAGCCTAGATGATGCCCCATTTGATGCTGACTGGCGCTTGCTTAATCACACTGTGCGCCATGTCTTCACACATTTTGAGCTTAACTTGAAAATTTACCATACCGAGCTTGATGATAAGAGCGCACTACCAGCCTCCTATCATCTCACCTCGCCTGACGAGGCAGGTCTTGCCTCAGTCTTTGCCAAAGTCTGGCAGGCCGCAACGCGCCAAAATTAATGATTGAAATGGCGCATGCCTGTAAAGACCATCGCAATACCAGCTTCATCAGCGGCCGCAATCACCTCATCATCACGCATGGAGCCGCCCGGCTGAATCACAGCCGTTGCCCCAGCTTCAATCGCTTCTAGCAGGCCATCTGCAAAGGGGAAGAAAGCATCAGATGCCACAACTGACCCAATTGTGCCAACAGTCTCCTGCCCATGCATATTTGCCATGCGGCGTGCTTTTTCAGCGGCAATTTTACAAGAATCAATCCGGCTCATCTGGCCAGCACCAATCCCAACTGTCTGCGCCTCTTTGACATAGATAATCGCATTTGATTTCACATGTTTTGCGACGCGCCATGCAAATAACATATCAGCCATTTGCGCCTCTGTTGGTTTGATTTTTGTAACGATTTTCAAATCATCTTCTGTCACTTGCCCATTATCAACAGATTGCACCAACATGCCGCCTGCAATGGCTTTGAATTTATTGCCGCCAGCGCTGGTATCTGCCATCGCGCCTGTCAGTAATAGACGCAGATTTTGCTTTTTCGCCATAATGGCACGCGCGCCTTCATCAGCGTCAGGGGCGATGACAACTTCTGTGAAAATCTCTGTAATTTTTGTGGCTGTTGCTTCATCAAGCGGACGGTTCATCGCCACAATACCGCCAAAGGCTGACACAGGGTCACATGATAACGCCTTATCCCATGCCTCAGACAGGCTAGGCGCTGTTGCCACACCGCACGGGTTCGCATGTTTGATAATCGCAATGGTTGGCGCCTCAAACTCTGATGCTAATTGAAAGGCTGCATCCGTATCATTCAAATTATTATAAGACAGCGCCTTGCCTTGCAGTTGCGTTGCATGAAGTACACTTGGCACAGCCTTGCCAATCGCATAGGCCGCTGCCCTCTGGTGTGGATTTTCCCCATAACGAAGGCTGTCAGTCTTTTTGCCATTAATTGAAAAGTTGCTAGCAAATGCCTCATCTTCTCCTGCATGAGGGGCAAGCCAGCTATGCACAGCCGCATCATAAGCAGCTGTATGGCTAAAGGCCTTATAGGCCATTGCACGGCGAAATGCCTCATCTGTGCCACCAGCCTCATCAAGCTGGTCAATTAACTTCTTATAATCAGATGGCTGTGTGATAATCGTCACAAACGCATGATTTTTCGCACTTGCCCGTATCATGGCAGGGCCGCCAATATCGATATTTTCAATGCAAGTATCATAATCAGCACCAGAGGCAACAGTCTCAGCAAAGGGATATAAATTCACCACAACCAAATCAATGCCAGTGATATCATGGTCACTCATGGCTTTCTTATCACCATCATGATTGCGGCGCGCCAACAGGCCGCCATGAATTTTGGGGTGCAATGTTTTGACGCGCCCATCCATAATTTCAGGAAAATTTGTGACATCGCTCACATCTGTGACCGCGATGCCTGCCTCTCTCAAGGCTTTGGCAGACCCGCCAGTTGACAGAATATCAACCCCATGTCCCGCTAGCTTTTGACCAAGCTCAACAAGGCCCTCTTTGTCAGATACAGATAACAGAGCGCGGCGAATAGGTGTGATAGAGGTCATGATAAGCCAACCTTAAAAGAGCATAATAAATCTGAGATGGTGGCTATATCGCATAATGACAGAAATTTGTCTATCTTAAGTGCTTTTGATAAAGGCCCATCTAGTCTCAATTTCACCAACAGATCTGATTTGCGATAACCCAACGCGCAAGACGATTTGCTGGCATGATACACGCCTGCCATTATCAAAATATAAAGATGGCTCTAACTGTGCTTGCCCGCCTGTTGATTTAAAAGTCCAGCCAGCTTTTTGCCCCTGAATTTTTAACAAGACGCGGCTATCATTTAACATCGCGGCAGATACTTTTGGATGCAGATGAAATCTGATTTCTGCATTGCTTGGGATCTCGCCTGGATCACCTGTATATTCCAGCCTATCAGCCCCGCGCAGATTATGCCCTGTTGAGGTTAAATAGATA
>WTHW01000039.1 GCA_011526395.1 Alphaproteobacteria bacterium | reverse complement strand
GAAAATAAAGGCGCCTATCAAAAAGCCAATCGCAATCAATTGGATGGTTGTCTTTAGCTTCGCAGCAAAAGTCACATGCATTATAAAATCATGCTTAGCCATGAATTCGCGCAAGCCTGATACCATAATCTCTCTTGTCACAATGATAAGAGCAGGAACAGCAAGCCAGATATCGCCAATAGCTGTTCCCATCAATGCCATTAACAACACGATAACCATCAGCTTATCAGCAATGGGGTCAAGCATGCGCCCAAAATTAGATACAATCTCCCATCGTCTCGCTAAATAGCCATCAAGCCAATCAGTGGCTGATGCAATGCTATAAATCAACAAGGCGATGAGTGACCAAAGTGAATCTGTTGTGAATATCAAAATAAGAGCAACAATAGGAGCCGCTACAAGGCGCAATATCGTCAAGATATTTGGAATATAGCGATACATGTTGTGTCTCTCGGCAATTATGATGAGGCTCATTAAATCCTCGTAATTTTAATGCGCCTTACGTCAATTGTCTAGGTTTTGGCACCTTGCGAATGAAAGTGGTTGTAAATATCGGTGGCGATTGCTTCTGAAATGCCATCTACCACCATCAAATCAGAGATTGCGGCGCGCGATACTGATCTGGCAGAGCCAAAATGAGCAAGTAATGCTTTTTTGCGTTTTGGCCCCACACCTTCTATCTCATCAAGAGGGCTTTTAAGGCTAGATTTAGTTCGACGAAGGCGATGGGCACCAATGGCAAAACGGTGCGATTCATCACGCAACCGCTGCAAAAAATGCATAGCAGGGCTATCGGGGGGAAGTGTGAAACTATCCCTGCCATCAATATGAAACTGTTCTCGGCCTGCGTTTCTATCAGGGCCCTTCGATACACCAACGGCTAAGATGTCATCCAAATCAAGTTCACGTAATACCTCTTGTACGGCATTTAACTGTCCTCTGCCGCCATCAATTAGCAACAAGTCTGGCCAATTTTCTGTCTTTCGTTCTGGGTCTTCACGCAACGCACGCTCAAAGCGTCGATAAATCATTTGCCGCATCATCGCAAAATCATCGCCATCTGTAACAGCGTATTTACCTGTATCGCGCATATTAAATTTGCGATAAGCCGATTTCATAAACCCATCTGGTCCAGCGCACACCATGGCGCCAACAGCATTGGTGCCTTGTATGTGCGAGTTATCATAAATCTCAACACGTCGCGGCGCCGTTTCCATATCAAATTCTTCGCCGATAGCATCAAGCAAGCGATGCTGACTTGCTTTTTCAGATAATTTGCGCGCGAGTGCCTCATCAGCATTTCGCAAAGCCATATCCATCATCTTGCGCCGGCCGCCTCGGCTTGGCTGGCTGATGGATATTTGCCTGCCAGCTTGCGAAGATAAAGCCTTTGCGATGAGGTCTGCAGATTCCGGCAAATCAGACACAAAAACATAAGGCGCAGGTATTTTATCATCATAAAATTGGCCGATAAAGGCAGATAGAATTTGCGGTTTTTCAGCCTCATTCACATGGGCAGGAAAATAGGCTTTATTCCCATAATTCGTATTATTGCGAATGAAAAAGACTTGGATGCAAACTTGGCCTCCCTCTTTTGCAATCGCTATAACATCTGCATCTTTGACGCCCTCAATATGGATATCTTGGCTTGCTTGTATGGATGTTAGCGCGCGTATGCGGTTTCGCCATAAGGCAGCTGTTTCAAACTCAAGCGCTTCTGAAGCGGCATGCATCTGCGTTGCATAGGCTTTTTGTACATCATCTGATTTGCCAGATAGAAAACGTCTCGCAGCTTCAAGCTGCTCTGCATAATCTGCTTCCGAGACTAGTCCCGCACATGGACCGGTGCATCTCTTAATCTGATATTGCAAGCATGGCCTGCTTCTTGTTGCAAAATCATTATCACTGCACGTGCGCAACATAAAGGCGCGAGTCATCGATGTGATGGTTCTATTCACCGCGCCAGCAGAGGCAAAGGGGCCAAAATAATTCCCTTTTTTCGATTGCGGTCCGCGATGTTTTGTAAGGCGTCCAAAAGCATGATCTGATGTTAAAAGGATATGAGCAAAGCTCTTATCATCTCTCAGCAAAATATTGTAACGAGGGCGTAATTGCTTGATCAAGTTTGACTCAAGTAACAAAGCCTCGACTTCGGTTGCTGTGACGATGATTTCCAATTGTTTGGTTTCTGCAACCATGCGCATCAAACGACTATTTAGATTTGTTGGCCGTGTATAGCTTGGCACGCGCTTTGATAAGTCACGTGCTTTACCAACATATAAGGCGTCTCCATTTGCATCCAGCATACGGTAAACACCAGCCTTAGCAGGCAAAGTAGAAAGTTGGCTTTTCAGATAAGCAAGACCAGTCGCAAAATCTATTTCCGGCTCAGTCTCATTAGACGCCTCAACAGGTATCTCGCTCATAATTTTGGAAACCTCTTCATCGTTCTAGCTCATCACATCATACAAAGCTAGAATCAAAACACATAGAAAATTTGGATCGCTATCTAAAATTTTCCAGTCTTTTCAATGGCTCAGATAAATGAAAGACATAGCCATCTGGCCTTTTGCGAATCAAACAGCGAATCTAGGGTAAATTTTATTAAAAATGTTATCCCCCAAAGCTGTGGATAACTTTGTTGAAAACTTCAAAAATATGTTCAATTTTTGAAGCAAATGCCCAATAATTTAAGTTTTGCACAAAAATTAGGCAAAAATAATAAATCGAATAAAAACATATAG
>WTHW01000059.1:7215-9382 GCA_011526395.1 Alphaproteobacteria bacterium | reverse complement strand
TTTGATTTTACAAGTTTTGCAAAAAGCAAAATAAATACAACTAAAAATGGTAAAAATAAAAATAAAATAATACAAAAATAGCAGCTAAATTATAGATATTTTTTAGGTGATACTGTTAAATTTATAATTGTTTTGGATGTGTTTAGGGAAATTTAACTTGTCTTGATTTGGTTATAGCGCACTAAGGTGTAGTTCTATTGGAGCACAATTCATGCATTTCCTTCGCAATAAGCAACCATTAATATTCGCACCATTAAATGCCAGCTCGTTACTATTGTTGATGGGGTGTGTTGTCATTCGCAATAATTCGCAAACACCAATTGAGTTTGATGCGGAAACAGCCAACTATACAAGGGATGAGAATATTGGTTTTAGGGCCGGTGAAATTGTGCATACGCCAACTTTACAAACAAGCCCACTAAATGCTGTCTTTTCAATGGAAGTAGCAGATCCAAGATTGCAAAATTTGCTTTCTATTGATCCGGAGACTGGAGTGGTTACTGCGACGGGTGATTTCACACCTGATTACGATGCGGGTGATCGAGAATTTGAAATTGTTATTATCGCTTCAAATGATTTCCAAGATGCACGACAAACGGTCACTTTGCGAATTAAAGATATTAATGATAGCGTCCCTATATTTGAGCCTGCGCCCGCTAGCGCCAATACGGTGGCTGAAAACCAAACCTATTCTCAGTCATTTAAGGCAAATCCTGATGCTCAAGAAGATGGCGTGTCGATCTCTTATAGTCTGTCTGGCGCTGATGCGAGTAACTTTTCTATTGATCCTCAAACTGGCGTGGTGACAGCCAATGCAGCTATGGATTACGAAGCGCCAAAGAAGGAATTTAATTTCTCTATCATCGCAACCGCCATCAAAACAAATCCAGATGGTACAACGAGCGTCCTGCAATATAATAATGTAAATTTACCAACGGCTAGGCAAGATGTAACG
The DNA here is from genome assembly GCA_011526395.1 of Alphaproteobacteria bacterium. Classification (GTDB taxonomy): domain Bacteria; phylum Pseudomonadota; class Alphaproteobacteria; order Puniceispirillales; family Puniceispirillaceae; genus UBA685. Next base: position 8,427 of record WTHW01000059.1, on the reverse strand, counting down.
CTAGCGGTAACGAATGTAAATGATAATGCCCCTGTCATAGACACATCGATTACCGCTACATCGCGCCCTGAAAACACAAATATTAGCAGTTCAACTGTTATTTATGATGCTGAGGGCACCTATGATGCCGTGCCAATAAAATGGTCGTTAAAGGCAAATAACAGTGATGATGCAGCATTATTTGACATTAATGAGACAACAGGTGAAGTCACATTTAAGGCAGATACAATGCCTGATAATGATGTTAATTCCAGCTACAGCTTTACGCTTGTGGCTACGTCTGGGTCATATACAGATGAGCATACTGTCAGCTTAAATATTATTGATTTGAATGAAACAGCGCCGGATATAACGTCATCTGCAACACCATCTGCGGTAAATGAAGGTACTGCATATAGCACTAGTTCAGCATTCTATACTGCAACCGCAACATATGATGCCTCGGTTATTTGGTCCTTGAAGACGGTTGCTGGAGATGTTGCAGGTTTATTCAACATAAATTCATCAACAGGTGTTGTCACTTTCAAAAATGCAACAACGTTAGATCACGAATCTAAATCTAGTTACACTTTCACAGTAGTGGCAACGTCACCTGCAGCGCCATCTGATTTAACTGATGAACAAGCAGTCACTATTAACATCACAGATTTGAATGATGTGGCGCCAGTCTTCTCAAACTCGTTGCCGACATCATTTAATGTAAATGAAGGCGGCGCATTTAGCCAAACCTTCACCGCCGCACCAGATGTTTCAGGTGCAACTGTGACCTATACGCTATCAGGTGCAGATGCATCTGATTTTGATATTGTGGCTTCAACTGGCGTTGTGACAAAGAAATCAACTGTGACTTTTGACCATGAGGCCCAGACGAGCCACAGCTTTACTGTGACAGCCACTGTTGGTAGTGGTCCAACAGTGCAGACCGCAACTCATAATGTCACTATTAACGTCACAGATGTGAATGATGAAGCGCCCACTATTGATTCAAGTGCGGTTGGGACCTGGCTAGAGGAAGGGACATCTTATACAACAACAAGCGTTGTTTATAAAGCAGTAGGTAAAGCTGATGTAACGCCGATTGTTTGGTCGTTGAAGTCAGGGAATGGTGATGATGCAGGTTTGTTCACTATCAATTCCGGCACAGGAGATGTAACTTTTCAGTCTGCCACCACACCAGATTATGAGACCAAACCCAGCTACAGCTTCACGATT
>WTHW01000059.1:0-7115 GCA_011526395.1 Alphaproteobacteria bacterium | reverse complement strand
TCAGTCTGCCACCACACCAGATTATGAGACCAAACCCAGCTACAGCTTCACGATTATTGCCACATCTGGCTCTTTGCCACCTGTCGAGCAAGCGGTTACCATCAACGTAAATAATAATTTCATTGATAAGATTACATCTGATGTTGGTGGCGCAATTTTTGGCACCTCTAGTGGAGAGACAATAGCAGGTAGTGATCTGCCTGATTTCATTAATGCCGGTGCAGGTGATGATGTTATCACCACCAATAATACCATTAACACTGGTGACATTATTGTTGGTGGTTATGGTCGTGATACCATCATCGGTGGTAGAGGCAATGACCGTATCGAATTGGGCGCTGGTACTGACCATGTGATCGTCGTATTCAACAGTGATGCAAATGATGCAGGTCAATGGGAATTGACAGATGGTAATGATACCATTGTTAACTTCAAGCGTGCTGAGGATACATTATTCTTTAGTGACGAGACTCAAAAAACAGGTGTCACGCCAATCACAATGGTCACCGGGTTTGCCGGAGATGAAGATGCCCCCATTATCAAAGCGCAGTTCGAGACATCAGCTGGTAAAAAATACATAAGCCAATTAACCTTCACATTCGCGCTAAATGACGGCGTAACAACTGTCAATTTTGATGCAACAAACCGCTATGAAGTAACTGATGAAAGCCTGTTTGACGCCGATTCCATTTTGACTGATTACACAATGTTGCAGACAATATTCGGTGGTGAGAATTACTTCTGTATGAAAGATTATGATGAGTTGCAGACATCTCTTGATGTCATTTAATAAACTTTGCCAGTATTGCCTTTATCATATGCCATGTGACTAGATTGGCGCATGGTTTTTATGTAACAATTTGGCCATGAGTAATTTATTTTATCAAACCCATCAGGCTATCCCTCTAGCTGAAAGATTGCGACCACAAAAGATTGAGGATTTTGTTGGTCAACCGGTTCTGCTGTCCCTTGATGATGCTAGTCTGAAGACAGGCTCTCTTATCCTGTGGGGGCCGCCTGGCACTGGCAAGACCACCTTTGCCCATCTAATTGGCGCAATGGCTGGCGACCATTTTGATGTTTTATCAGCTGTTTTGGATGGTGTGGGGGATGTACGACGCATTTTCAAAGCGGCCGAAGAGCGCTTTGCCACTGGTCAGACAACACTTGTGTTCATTGATGAAATTCACCGTTTTAATAAAGCACAGCAGGATGCATTATTGCCTGCCATTGAAAAAGGGATCGTGCGATTAATCGGAGCCACAACCGAAAACCCATCTTTTGCACTAAATGCCGCACTTTTATCAAGAGTTCAGGTCTTAACATTAGGGCTTTTAAGTCATGAAGCCTTATCTGCTATTCTAGCGCGCGCCGAAAATTTGCTAGATATCACGCTTCCTCTTGATGATGAGGCGCGCGATGCCCTATTGGCAATGGCAGATGGTGACGGGCGCTATCTACTTAACATGGTTGAAAAAATTGCCACACGGCAACAAGATGGACAGATACTCGATGCGAAGACACTGCCATTGTTCTTGAGTAAGAAATCACTCAATTATGATAAATCAGGTGACCAGCATTATAACCTTATCTCAGCACTGCATAAATCTTTGCGGGCTTCTGATTGTGATGCCGCTCTCTATTGGTTTGCACGTATGATGTCTGCTGGCGAAGACCCTCGCTACATAGCGCGTCGCTTACTTCGCTTCGCTTCTGAGGATATCGGCCTAGCAGATCCACAAGCTTTGAGCCAAACGCTAGATGCATGGCAGTCATATGAGAGATTAGGCTCGCCAGAAGGTGATTTGGCGTTGGTGCAAGCTGTGATTTATTTGGCAACAGCCCCTAAATCAAATGCGGTATATGTGGCAAGTAAAGCGGCATTGCAAATGGCGCAAACCACAGGCGCTGTGCCGCCACCAAATCACCTCATTAACGCAGCAACGAAGATGATGAAAGATATGGGCTTTGGTAAAGGCTATGCCTATGATCATGACTCAAAAGATGGTTTTTCTGGTCAGAATTGCTTTCCAGACGAAGTGCCGCGCACAAGGCTTTATGAGCCAAAGGAAATTGGGTTTGAGCGTGAAGTATCAAAACGCCTTGCCTACTGGCAAAAGCGGCGTGATAAAACATGAATTTTGACTATTTTGTTGGAATTGATTGGTCTGGCGCAAAGGGGAAAAAGCACCGCGGCCTATCTGTTTTCACCTGCAGAGCGGGAAAAAATGTGCCCACGAAAATTAATCCGCCCGGAGGTAAATCTGCTTTTTCTCGCGCGGACATTATTTCCTATCTGACAGATATTTCACGCAAGTCACGTGTGCTCGCTGGTATCGATTTTGCTTTCGCATATCCCACAGATGAGAATGGTGACTATTTTCCTAATTTAAAAGCAGGCCTCTTTCAGCCGAATACAGCGTTGCAGCTATGGCAAATGATAGATGCTATTAATGAAAATGCTGAAGATTATTATGGTGGTTTGATTTGGGATAACCCTGATTATGGTCGCTATTACAATGCCCCATCTGGACGGCGTGGTTCTCTTTTTGCCTCACGCCGTCGGCAAACAGAAATAGCCGCAGCCACTGTAAAATCACCCAGTCCGACCTTCAATTGCGTTGGTCCTGCAGGTGTGGGGACAGGCTCATTGGCAGGCATGAGGCTTTGTTATCATTTTTCTTCAAGTGCTTCTATTTGGCCGTTTCAAAGTAAGAATGCAAACTTAACATTGGTTGAAATTTTCCCATCATATTATTTCAAAATGGCAGGGGTGAATCCTGTGAATGGCTATCAGGCTTCTCATGAAGGTCTCAACAAAGCATTGCGGTTTTTTGAGTCTGATAGTGTTGCTGTTGGTTTTGAGGCGCAAGGGCCTGATAGAGACGATGCTGACGCCTTAATATCTTCTGCTGCTTTGCGAGCGTTATCAAAAGACAAAGATTGTTGGCGCATTCATAGCAAAGCACAGCGTGAGGGCTGGATTTTTGGCGTGAAGTCAGATAATAATCTTGCATGATTCATGCAATGATTTTTGTAGCAATTGGGGGCGCTCTTGGTGCAATGGCGCGTTATGGCTTGGGGATATATATTGCCACCTTACCAGCCTCTGTGCCTTCATTTGTGGCAACGTTAACGGTCAATGTTATCGGTTGTGCCATTATGGGTATGATGGCTAGCCTTTTGCTTTTTTATCCAACTATGGATACAACAATTAGGCCATTCATCATGATTGGATTTCTTGGGGCTTTAACCACTTTTTCAAGCTTTGCTTTGGATAGTTTTCACCTTTTGGAAAAGCAGCAATATACGTTGTTAGCATTGTATATGACATCATCTTTTGTTGTCTCATTGCTTGTATTTTTTGCTTCATATCACTTTATGAAATGGGTGCTAAGCTAATGGCAATAACAGAATTCATAATTCCAAAAAGTGAAATTGATAGCCGCTTAGATAGAGCTTTAAGGCGTAAATTTCCTCACCTTAAACAAGTGCAAATAGAAAAATCTCTTCGTTCTGGATTAATGCGTCTAGATGGGGCAAAGGTTAAAGCCAATTATCGATGCTCCGAAGGTCAGGTTATTACAATGCCAGATTGGCTTGCTAAGTCGACAGTTGAAGATAAAAGCGTTGATGAACCCTACATCTCAGATCAAAAAAGTGCGGCTGATTTATCCTATATAAAGAGCCTGATTATCGCCGAAACCAAACACTGGATGGCGTTGAATAAACCAGCTGGCTTGGCTGTTCAGGGTGGTACATCTACTGGCAGACATATTGACGGTCTGTTGCAATCAGCTTTTCGTGATGGCGTGCGCCCAAAGCTTGTGCATCGGCTCGATAAAGATACCTCTGGAATATTGATTGTTGCAAAACATGATGAGGCCGCAAGGCAATTATCATCTGCTTTTCAGTCACAAAAACTGCAAAAATCCTATCTTGCGCTGGTATTGGGTCAATTGCCGCCATTGGGTGATGTCAAAGTGCCATTATCGAAATCGGGACCTATGGGAAAAGAGAAAATGTCGCCTGATTTTGAAAATGGGCAATATGCTCACACCAAATTTAAGACATTAAGTCGTTCTGGTGGAAATATGTCATTGATGGCGTTGCAACCAATGACAGGCCGCACTCACCAGCTACGTGTTCATATGCTAGCGTCCAAAGCACCAATTCTTGGTGATGGAAAATATGCTGGCGCTGATGCGCATCCAGGAGCAGATTTTCAGAGGCAATTGCATCTTCATGCACAGTTCTTGAGACTGCCAGATGGCCAGTTGCTAGAAGCGCCTTTGCCAAAGCATATGAAAGACGCTTTATCCTATTTGGATATGATGACTGATGTTCCAACATCATTGCCGGATTTTGAAGAGGATATAACATGAGTGATTTAAGAATAGCCCTCTTTGATTTTGATGGAACCCTATGCGACAGCGCATCATCAATAATTCGATTAACACATATTGCCTGTAAAAAGGCCGATGTCCCACTGCCGGATGAGCAACAAATACGAGATAATATTGGGGAAGGGTTATTCGCAGCAGGGCTCAATTATTCGTCTGGAAATGAAGAGAAAGCACAAATAATTTTCGATGAGTATCGCATTGCAGCTCGACAGGAATTAGCTGATCCTGAAAAGCCTGTTGATCCCTTGTTTGATGGTGCCAAACAAACACTTGAAAAGTTATCTGAAGAAGGCTGGCTAATTGGTATTGTGACAAATAAGGGTCGTCATGGTCTCAATAAGATGCTTGAGCGCCATAATATTACCGCTTTGATAGATGTTAGCTTTACAGCTGATGACGTCACCGTGAAACCAGCACCAGATATGGCGATTGCAGCTATTAATCATTTCGGAATTGCTCCCGATCGTGCTGTGATGATAGGTGATACGATAAATGATGCTTTATGTGCAAAAAGTGCCAATATCGCATTTGTCGGCGTTGATTGGGGGTATCATCACAATGATGTGCTAATTGAGAATGGTGCGATATATATTGCATCAGATTTTCAGGATTTGCGCGTTAACCTTAATCGTCTAGTACCCTAGCAGGATAAGTGTGTAATGGATAAGAAACAAGCAAAGCGCTTTTATAAATCAGTGAGTGTTGAGCAAGTAGCAGCTGGTTATCAGGTTAAGTTGGATGAACGTGTGTTAAAGTCACCTGCAAAAGCGTCACTTATGCTTCCAAATAAGTTGTTAGCCGATGAAATAGCCAAAGAATTTGATGCTCAAATAGAAAAAATTTCACCTGAGACAATGCCCATATTTTCTCTGGCATCTACCGCTGTAGATCGTGTTTCAACACAGCGAGACACACTTGACTCTGAATTGGTTAGATACGGTCAGAGTGATTTAATTTGTTATCGTTGCAGCCAAGATGAGGACGAGTTCCTAGCAAAGAGGCAAGAGGAAATGTGGGGTGCCATTCAACAATGGATGTCAGATACATTCGATATATCGTTGCTTGCCTTTGACGGTATTATGCCTCACCCGCAACCAGATAGCGTGTTGCCGAAATTAGAAGACGCAGTGAAATCTGTTGATAATTGGCGCTATGTTGGCCTTTACCGTGTGACAACACTATCAGGATCTTTGTCATTGGGGTTGAGGTTTGTAACTAGCGACTTTGCTGTTGATGATTTAATGGCACATGCCTTCTTAGATGAATATTATCAGGAAGAAAAATGGGGTGTTGATGAATGGGCAGTTGAACGTCGAGATAATATCAAGACAGAACTCGCTGATGCGTCGCGGTTTTTATCCTTGTTACAATAAAAAAGTTAAGTGATTATCGGAGAATTGGGGGGAACCATGTCGGATATTATAGCAAAGCTTGAAGAAAAACGTGCCGCAGCGAGAATGGGCGGCGGCCAGCGACGACTTGATGCACAGCATAGCAAGGGCAAGCTGACAGCAAGAGAGCGTATCCATGCGCTACTTGACGATGGTTCATTTGAAGAATGGGATATGTTTGTTGAGCATCGTTGCCATGATTTTGGCATGGAGAACACAAAAATTCCTGGCGATGGCGTGGTCATTGGATATGGCACCATCTTTGATCGTCCGGTATTCGTCTACTCGCAAGATTTCACAGTTCTAGGAGGCTCACTCTCAGAAACACATGCTGAAAAAATTTGTAAAGTCATGGATCAAGCCATAAAATCAGGCATTCCAATTATTGGCCTTAATGATTCAGGTGGTGCGCGTATTCAAGAGGGTGTGGCCTCGTTGGGGGGGTACGCTGAGGTATTTCAACGAAATGTATTAGCATCCGGCGTTGTCCCACAAATATCATTGATAATGGGGCCATGCGCTGGTGGAGCTGTTTATTCACCGGCCATTACAGATTTTATCTTTATGGTCGAAGGCTCAAGCTACATGTTTGTAACAGGTCCCGATGTTGTTAAAACAGTAACACACGAAGATTTGACAGCTGATGAATTGGGCGGTGCAAAAATGCACAGCAAAACTTCTGGCGTTGCGCATGGCACTTTTGCCAACGATATTGAAATGCTACTACAAACCAGAGAATTGGTCAGCTATCTTCCCCTATCAAATCGAGAAGAAGCACCGGTTTATGAAGAATGTGAGCCTCTCGATAAGCCCTCTGCTGTGTTGGATCAAATAATCCCAGATAATCCAAATGCGCCATATGATATGAAGCATGTCATTCGTGAGATTGTTGATAATGGTGAGATGTTTGAAATTCACAAAGATTTTGCCAGTAACATAATTTGCGGATTTGCTCGCATTGAGGGCCGCACCGTTGGCATTGTTGCTAATCAGCCGTTAGTTTTGGCTGGATGTTTGGATATTAACGCATCTCGTAAGGCAGCGCGCTTTGTTCGTTTTTGTGATGCTTTCAATATTCCGATTGTCACACTAGTTGATGTTCCAGGATTTATGCCGGGCTTATCTCAAGAGGTCGGTGGCATAATATCTCAAGGTGCAAAATTATTATTCGCCTATGCAGAGGCAACTGTGCCAAAAGTAACGCTCATCACACGTAAAGCATATGGTGGTGCTTATGACGTGATGGCTTCAAAACATTTGCGTGGTGATGTGAATTACGCGTGGCCAACCGCTGAGATCGCAGTTATGGGGCCTGAGG
>WTHW01000156.1 GCA_011526395.1 Alphaproteobacteria bacterium | reverse complement strand
ATAACAAGCCGCCAAAAAGGTGATTTAAGATAATGACAAACCAAGGAAGTGACTATCAATGGTTCTCCTTTCCAGAGTTTGACCCGATTGCGATTGCCATTGGGCCGCTTGCGATTCGCTGGTATGCCATTGCCTATATGGCGGGTTTGCTAGGAGGCTGGTATATTTTGCGCCGCCTTGCGCGCCATCAAAACAGCCCTGTGACGACAATACAGCTAGATAGTCTTTTGAATTGGGTCTTATTTGGCGTGATTATCGGAGGGCGTTTGGGCTATGTCCTATTTTATAAGCCGCTAGCCTATCTTGGCGATCCGTTATCCATCATCCGTGTTTGGGAAGGCGGCATGTCATTTCATGGCGGCTTTTTGGGTGTTGTGCTGGCTGTGTATTTATTTGCAAGACGCCATAAGGTGCCGCTTGCCCCGCTATCAGATAGGATAGCCCTTGTTGCGCCGTTGGGATTGTTATTTGGCAGGCTTGCCAATTTTATCAATGGCGAGCTTTATGGCCGTATCACGACCCATCCCATTGGCATTATATTTCCAAATGGAGGCCCCCTGCCCCGCCACCCATCACAATTATATGAAGCAGGATTAGAAGGTCTGCTGCTTGGCCTTGTTATGATGATGGCATGGCGCGCAAAATGGCATGAGCGCTATGCAGGTGTATTTGCCGGATTGTTTTTAACAGGATATGGCACAGCGCGTTTTATCGTTGAATATTTCAGAGAGCCAGATAGCCATATTGGGCTTTATGAGTTTATGTCGCTGTCACATGGCCAGCTATTATCACTGCCGATGATTGTGCTGGGGGTTTTAGTGATGGCGCGCATTTTCAAAAAGCAAGCGGTGTAATATGACAGAGCTGGCAAAAAAACTGCATGATATGATTGCCCAAAGCGGCCCTGTTAGCATTGCAGATTATATGCAAATCTGTCTGATAGATGAGGAGCATGGCTATTATCAAAATAGACCTGTTTTTGGAAAAGACGGCGATTTCATCACAGCACCAGAGATTTCACAAATTTTTGGTGAGATGCTAGCTGCCTTTCATGCCCATATCTTTCATCTCTATAATGCGCCTGCCTCTGCCATTACATTTGAGGCAGGTCCCGGACGTGGCACTTTGAGTGCAGATATGATGAGATGTTACCGCGCGATCGCACCTGCGTTATATGAGGCGCCTTGTTATTTATGGGAGGCAAGCCACGCCTTACAAGAAGTGCAAAAGACACATTTGGCGCCAAAAGAGCCTGTCTTCATTTCAAGCCTGTCTGACTTACCACAAGCACCGTTATTTGGAGTGGCAAACGAGTTTTTTGATGCGCTTGGTGTGCGCCAAGCCATTTGGCATGAGGGCGCATGGCATGAACGCCGCATTGATAGCCAAAAGGGCGCATTTCATTTTATCATTGCTGAGACGCTAGAAGATAGCGCTGATCATTGGCGCCTGCCAGCACAGGCTGAAGATGGTGATATTTTTGAATATTGTCCAAATGGCGAGGAGATTATGGGTCAGCTTGCCCATCATATTGCCCATTATGGCGGCGCGTTATTGGTGATTGATTATGGCAAGTCAGGTCATAAGGGTGACAGCTTGCAAGCGGTCAGGGAGCATCAGCCATCTGATATTTTATCGCATCAAGGTGAGGCAGATTTCACCCATTGGGTTGATTTTGCGGCATTGGCAGATGTGGCGAGACGTCATCATGCGCGCCTGATAGGACCTGTCTCGCAAGGGCGGTTTTTAACAGAGCTTGGCATTGGTGAGCGCGCAGAAGCCTTGCGCAAGCCAGATGATGCGCTTGGTGATAGAGCGTTGGTGGCGGCCATAGATAGGCTTGTCAGCCCTGCGCAAATGGGAGAAGCTTTCAAAGTTGCGTTACTTGTGCCAGAGGGTGATGGTTTGCCACCCGGTTTTATGAGCCTAGCTGATAGGTAACAGGGATGGATATTGTGATGCCGAAAATCGCCCCTTTTATCACACATGATGGCTTTCAGCCGCGCCAAATCACATATGGCTTTTTTGGCGCAAAAGGCGGTGTATCAACAGGTATTTATAACAGCCTGAATTGCGGTATGGGGTCTGATGATGACAAGGTGCTTGTGCAAGAGAACAGGCAGATTGCCGCCCACTCATTGGGTGCAAATCCGCAGAAGATGGCAAGCGTCTATCAAATTCATAGCGCAGAGGTTGTCACCATCGCAGATGAGGCTGATATCAATCAGAGGCCAAAAGCAGATGGGCTGGTGACAGCATTGCCTGAGGTTGCGTTGAGCATTTTAACAGCTGATTGCACCCCGATAATTTTCGCAGATGAGGCGGCAGGTATCATTGGTGCGTGCCATGCAGGATGGCGCGGTGCGGCATCTGGCATTATTCAAAATACTGTGAAAGCCATGTGTGCCATAGGTGCTGATACGCACCATATCAGTGCAGTGATTGGCCCCACCATTGCACGGCCATCCTATCAAATTGGGCAAGATATGAAGGATGAGGTGTTGTCCCTGTCAACGCCATCATCATTGGCAGAGCCGTATTTTTTCGCCGATAATGAGGCTGGCAAATTTTTGTTTGATTTGCCGGGCTTTACAGCGCGGTGCCTGTCAGAGGCTGGCATCACACAGATTTTTGATGTGGGACGCGATACCTATAGCGAATCGGATGATTATTTTTCCCATAGACGTGCCACCCATCACAAGCTTGCCGATAGTGGCAGGCAAATCACTCTGATTTCGAAATCATCATAATTGGATTATCATAATGCCCCATCTCGTTCTTTTTCTTGGATTATGTTTTATTGGCATGTTGGCATCTTGTTTTATGTAGCCACAAAAATTTAACCCAAATGGCGCAAAGAACTTGCCCAAATCAACTCAGATTGGTATCGAACCATACCAAAGTTATTTTTTAACGATGCAAAGACAGGCACATGAAGATTTTATCTTGCAACTCTAATCGTCCTCTAGCGGAGGCGATCGCCGCCTACCTTAATCTTCCACTGACTCAAGCTGATGTTCGGCGCTTTGCTGATAATGAGATTTTCGTCGAGATACATGAAAATGTACGTGGCGAGGATGTGTTTGTTGTGCAATCAACATCATTCCCAGCCAATGATAATGTGATGGAATTATTGGTCACGCTGGATGCGCTTCGCCGCGGCTCTGCAAGACGTATCACGGCGGTTCTGCCTTATTATGGTTATGCGCGCCAAGACCGCAAAAGCGGCCCGCGCACACCGATATCAGCCAAATTATTAGCGAATTTGATCACAAAAGCTGGCGCAGACAGAGTGCTGACGATTGATTTGCATGCAGGTCAGATTCAAGGCTTTTTCGATATCCCGGCAGATAACTTATTTGCCGCGCCTGTCTTTAGAGATGATTTGCTAGCCAAATATCAAGAGAATTTGATGATAGTCTCACCTGATGTTGGCGGTGTTGTGCGTGCGCGCTCGCTGGCTAATCGTGTGAATGCTGATTTGGCGATTATTGATAAACGCCGCCCTGAAGCTGGTGTATCTGAGGTGATGAATATCATTGGTGATGTCAGTGGTCGTCATTGTGTGATGGTAGATGATATCGTTGATTCTGGTGGCACCTTATGTAATGCGGCACAAGCTTTGATGGATGCGGGCGCACTTTCTGTTGATGCCTATGTGACACATGGTGTTCTGTCAGGCGGTGCGGTGAGCCGCGTTGTCTCAAGCCCTTTGAATTCGCTTGTCATCACTGATTCTATTCAAGCGACTGAGGCTGTGTCTGTGGCCACGAATATTCGCCAGCTTTCGATTGCACCTTTATTGGGTGAGGCGATTTTGCGCGTTAATCAAGAGAGATCTGTTTCAAGCCTTTTTGCCTAGTGGCGCAACGGCGATATTTAACAGCAAATTGTGACAAGGGGGATTGCGTGATGCGATGCCCCTTTTTGCTTGTATTTTTGGCGTAAAACAGCTAGATACACACCACCTACGCACCCCTGGAGGCGTAGGGGACAAGACATTAGGAGAAATGATATGTCAGACATTACAGTTATTAGCGCTAATCAGCGTGATAGGGTCGGTAAGGGGTCCGCCCGTGCGGCTCGCCGCGCAGGGATGGTTCCTGCCGTTATTTATGGCAACAAACAACCAGCTTTAGGTATCGAGCTTGAAGCGCGCATTATCCGCAAAATCATTCATGAGCCAGGCATCTTTAGCCGTCTTTTGAAAATCGCTGTAGGCGGCGAGGAAATCACTGTGCTAACACGTGATATCCAATTCCACCCTGTATCAGATGAAGCCTTACACTTTGATTTCTTGCGCGTGAGCGAAGATTCAACAATCGCTGTTGCGATCGCTGTTGAGTTCATCAATGAAGATAAGTGCCCTGGTCTTCGTATCGGTGGCACATTGAATGTGGTGCGCCATGAAGTTGAGCTTAACTGCCCAGCTAACAACATCCCTGAGAAGATCACAATCGACCTTGAAGGTATTAAAATCGGCGAATCAATTCATATCAGCGCCATCGAATTGCCAGAAGGTGTTACGCCAACTATCACAGATAGAGACTTCACAGTTGCCACAATGCAGTCACCAGGCGGCGGCGTGAAGAACGAAGATGATGAAGATGAAGCAGCTGAAGGTGAAGAGGCTTCAGAAGAATAATCTGACAGGAAGTTAAGATTATCACATCTTGTGAGACGAGATTTTTTAAGGCGTGTCTGATATGATATTGGACACGTCTTTATTTTAAGACAAGAAATTGCAACAAAAGGCCGTTAAATGAAGATGTTTGTTGGGCTGGGAAATCCCGGGGCAAAATATCAACATAACAGACATAATGTCGGCTTTATGATTATCGACAAGCTGGCAAATGATTATGGATTTGATAGCTGGAAGAGCAAGTCTGGCGCACAGATTGCCACTGGCCGTATTGGTATGACCAAAATCCTAGCTGTAAAGCCACAATCATTTATGAATAAATCAGGCCTGCCAGTTAGCGAGCTGGCGCGTTTTTATAAAATTGAAAGCCAAGATATTTACGTCTTTCATGATGAAATTGATTTGGGCGAAGGGCGGCTTCGTGTCAAGCAAGGCGGCGGGCATGGCGGGCATAATGGCCTGCGTGATATCGACAGGCATATGGGCAAGGATTATTGGCGTGTGCGCATTGGCGTCGGGCGGCCTTTGACCAAAGAAGATGTTCATAAATGGGTCTTAAATGATTTCAGCCGCCATGATAAGGATAGCTGGCTGACAGCAATGTTGGGCGCTCTATCAGATGAGGCTGAATTGCTAGCGAATGAAGATAGCGCAAGCTATATGAGCCGTGTTGCGTGGCGCGCACCTGCGCCTAATGCACAAACAGATTAAAGGAGATTAGGATGGGTTTTAATTGTGGCATCGTCGGCTTGCCGAATGTGGGTAAATCAACCCTATTCAATGCGCTCACAAAAACAGCTGCGGCTGAGGCGGCAAATTATCCTTTCTGTACGATTGAGCCAAATACAGGGCGCGTATCTGTGCCTGACCCACGTCTAGATAATCTTTCTAAGCTAGCGCAATCTGCGAATGTTATCCCGACACAGCTGGAATTTGTGGATATTGCAGGTCTGGTGAGAGGGGCGGCAAAAGGGGAAGGGCTAGGTAACCAGTTCCTTGCCAATATCAGAGAAGTGGATGCCATTGCCCATATGCTTCGTTGTTTTGAAGATGAAGATATCACGCATGTTGAGGGGAATGTTGACCCGGTAAGAGATGCTGAGACGGTTGAAACAGAGCTGATGCTAGCTGATCTTGAGAGCTTAGAGAAGCGCATGGTCGGGCTGACGAAAAAGGTGCGCGGCGGTGATAAGCAAGCGGCATTTGACCTTGCCTTGATGGAAAAGCTGGTACCGCACCTAGCAGATGGCAATATGGCACGTTCCATCACAACATTGACACAAGATGAAGAAGCACGCCTGCCTTATCTGCAACTCCTTACATCAAAGCCAATTTTATATGTTTGTAATGTGGGTGAGGATGAGATTGCGTCTGGCAATGAGCATACAAAGGCTGTTGCGGCGCGTGCAGAAGCTATCGGGGCAAGCCATGTGATTATCTCGGCCGCGATTGAAGCTGAGATTTCAAGCCTTGATGAAGCTGATGCGGCTGAATTCCTATCTGATTTGGGACTAGAAGAATCGGGGCTTGATCGTATGATCAGAGCTGGTTATGGGCTGTTAAATCTGCTGACATTCTTTACGGTTGGCCCGAAAGAAGCGCGTGCATGGACTGTGCGCAATGGCGCCTCTGCACCTGAGGCGGCTGGTGTTATTCACACAGATTTCCAGCGCGGCTTTATCCGTGCTGAGACAATCGCCTATGATGATTATATGACTTACGAAGGCGAGGCTGGCGCAAAGGATGCTGGCAAATTACGCATTGAAGGATCTGACTATCCTGTCAAAGATGGCGATGTCTTCCATTTCAGATTTAATGTCTAGCCGTTAAAGTTTTTAAGTTAAAAAAAAGGCCTCATCAGTGATGAGGCCTTTTTTTATATTCTGTTAGAAGCCGTTTATGCTTTGGCTTTTTTCACATCTGCCCAGATGAAGCGCATTGCGAAGTAAGATAGCACTGTCATCACAATCAGGAAGAATAGTGAGGCAACACCCATACGCTTGCGTTCTTCAAGCTCTGGCTCTGCAGTCCATGCAAGAAACGCTGTGACGTCTTTGGCATGCTCTTCGATAGTAGCATCATGACCATCTGCATATTCCACATCTTCGCCATAAAGTGGCTGTGGCATCGCAATCATATTGCCGCCATAAGCATCATTGTAATACATACCATCAGGTACATTCACAGTTTCTGGCGCATCAATGTAACCAACAAGCAAGCTGTATAGATAGTCAGCACCATTTGGACGCGCTTTGACCATCAATGACAGATCTGGTGGGTAAGCACCACCATTTGCCGCTCTGGCCGCTTGTTCATTTGGATATGGTGATGGGAAACGGTCAGCTGGAATGCCGGGACGTGTAAACATCTCGCCTTCATCATTTGGCCCGTCTTCAACATCATATTGTGCGGCAATCGCTTTGATTTCAGCTTCGTTATAGCCCAAATCAGCTAGATTACGGAACGCAATATATTCCAATGAGTGACAGCTTGCGCACACTTCAACATAGACCTGAAAGCCGCGCTGAAGAGAGCTTTGTTCGAACGTCCCAAATGGGCCGTTAAAGCTCCAATCAACATGCTGAAGATTGGCATTGCCCCCGGCTGCCAATGCTGGCGCGCTGAATAGCACGGCCATTAAAGTTAAAAGTAAGCGACGCATTATGCTTTCTCCTTCGGCGCTGCTGCAGCACCAGCCATGGCACTGCCCCCACCTAGCACAGGGGACGAAATAGATTGCGGGAGTGGTCGCGGTGTTTCAATCACCGACAACACTGGCAAGATGATTAGGAAATGTGCGAAGTACCAAACTGTAGCAACACGGCTGGCAAGCACGTAGATGCCTTCAGCTGGCATACCGCCTAGATAACCAAGCAAGATACAATCAGCAAAGAAGATCCAGAAGAAAATCTTGAAGATAGGACGGAACTTTGCAGAACGAACTGGTGATCTGTCTAGCCATGGCAATACGAACAAGATTGCAATCGCACCAAACATCGCGATGACACCACCTAGCTTGTCAGGCACCGCACGCAAGATGGCATAGAAAGGTAGGAAGTACCATTCAGGCACAATATGTGCAGGTGTCTGTAGCGGGTTCGCTGGGATATAGTTATCTGGGTGACCCATTGCATTCGGGAAGAAGAAAATTGCAGCTGCAAAAATCGTCAAGAATACAGATACACCAAAGAAATCTTTGATTGTGTAATATGGGTGGAACGGAATTGAATCCTGTGGGCCGTTCATATCAATACCCAATGGGTTGTTTGAGCCGAACTTATGCAACGCCACGATATGCAGGATAACAACACCAGCAATCACAAATGGCATCAGGTAGTGAAGCGCAAAGAAGCGGTTCAATGTTGGGTTATCAACAGAAAAGCCACCCCATAGGAATGTGACCAATGTATCACCAACAAATGGCACAGCCGAGAAGAGGTTGGTAATCACTGTGGCACCCCAGAATGACATCTGACCCCACGGTAGAACATAACCCATGAAAGCTGTTGCCATCATAAGCAAGAAGATGACCACACCAAGCATCCACAGCAATTCGCGCGGCGCCTTGTATGAGCCATAATAAAGCCCACGGAACATGTGGATAAAGACCACAATAAAGAAGAAGCTAGCGCCATTCATGTGAATATAGCGGATAAGCCAGCCATGATTCACATCGCGCATGATGCGTTCAACTGATTCAAACGCATGGTCAACATGTGGTGTATAGCTCATTGCCAATGTGATACCTGTGACAATCATAATCACAAGTGACAAGCCGGCAAGCGAGCCAAAATTCCAGAAATAGTTCAAGTTACGCGGTGTTGGATAATCATTTAATGTATGATCCAATGTGCTGAAAATTGGAAGTCTATGATCAACCCATTTCACAACAGGATTTTTGAATTGTTTTTGAGACATGCCTTAACTCCTGCGCTCTTACTTAACCAATCTTAATGACTTGGTCTGATACAAAGCTATATGGTGGAATTTCTAGATTCAGAGGAGCCGGCCCCTTACGAATACGACCTGAGGTATCATAGTGTGAACCATGACATGGGCAGAACCAACCATCATATTCACCTTTGACTTCACCCACTTTCTGGCCAAGAGGCACACAACCAAGATGTGTACATACGCCAAGAAGAACCAGAAATTCTGGGTTTTCGGCGCGCTCAGCGTCTGTTTCTGGGTGACGCAAATCGTCAAGTGATACAGCGTCTGCACGGTCAATCTCATCAGCTGTACGATGACGGATAAAGACAGGCTTACCACGCCATTTCAGTGTGATTGACTGGCCTTCTTCGATTTTTGAGACATCAACTTCGATGCTTGCCAGCGCCAATGTATCAGCTGCTGGGTTCATTTGATCGATAAGTGGCCAAACAGCCGCGCCAGCGCCGATTGCGCCCATTGCATAACTGGCAACCACGATAAAATCACGACGTGACTTTGATGGTGCTTTGTTTTCTGGTTGTGACATGGTTTTTGCCATATTCCCCTCATTTTGTTTTTCACAATGACGAAGATGTTATGAATGGCAAGGCAGGTCATATTTGACCGCATTTTTGTTTCGCCACCCCGACATGCTTTCGCATTGCTTTTTAGCCCCGACCCAAACCACCAAGAAACATTGGTAGTTATGACTGGTCTAATCCTTGTCCATTCATCTATCAGAACTGAACAGAAATTCCCACCAAAAAAGGCAGTTTTTCCGCTGGGTGCGACAAAAAATTCACAAAATAAAAAAACGCAATGGCAT
>WTHW01000029.1 GCA_011526395.1 Alphaproteobacteria bacterium | reverse complement strand
GAAAGAGGGGTTAACAGTCTTTAGAGACCAATGTTTCAGCGCTGATATGCATGATAAAGGTGTGCGCCGTACAGATGATGTCAGCACATTGCGTGCGATTCAGTTCCCAGAGGATAGCAGTCCCACGGCCCATCCAATTCGCCCTGACTCGTTTGTGGAAATAAATAATTTTTACACGCCGACGGTTTATGAAAAAGGTGCCGAAGTTATAAGGATGTTCCATAGCCAACTTGGTGTAGATGGCTTCCGCAAGGGCATGGATCTATATTTTTCACGCCATGATGGCCAAGCTGTTACATGTGATGATTTTATCTCGGCGATGGCTGACGCTAATGATGTGGATTTTACGGCTATGCACGCATGGTATGAGCAAGCCGGCACGCCAAAATTACATGTGACACGGCAATCACAAGGCGCAAAGACTATTCTTCGCCTCGTTCAAGAGTTATCAGCAACAAAAGCAGGGACAGCGTTATCACCTTTACCTCTTCCAATTAGGTTAGGGTTTTTGTCATCTGATGGGACGCCAGCTTCATTTTCTGTCGATGGTGCAGATTATCAAACAGAAACTATGTTTATGATGAGTGAGCATAAAGCTGAAGTAACCATCACATTTGAAGCAGCTGAGAAGGGGCCTTTTACCCCGTCTTTACTTCGCGATTTTTCGGCACCTGTTCGCTTGGTTGACGACCTCACCACGGATGAGCGCTTGCAACTTATGGCTCATGATGTTGATTTGTTTAACCGTTGGGATTCAGGTCAAAAGTTACTCGAAAAAGCGATTCATGATTACCTAAATGGCCTGTTAGAAGATAGTTTTATCAGCCAGCTAAGTAAGGCATTTTCTATCTTGTTAGAAGATAAGACTATCAGGGACGATTTTAGAGCGCAGATGATGTCATTGCCTGGTCAGGCAGTGATTGAGTCAGCGATTAAAAATTGTGACCCAGTAGCTGTTTTTAACGCGCGGCGTATAGTGTGCCAGAAGCTAGCATTGCCAATGTTGGATAAGGTGCTGGCTATGCTGTCCGATGACAAGCTAGCACTGACAAAAGAGGCATCTGGGCGCCATCTGCGCAATGCGCTGTTGTTATGGGCTATGGAGGCAGGCTCGCAAGAGGCAAAAGCCATCGCATTGCAGCAATCTCAAGATAGCAATATGAGCCTATCACAAGGTGCTTTATCAGCTTTAAAGAATTTTGATTGTGAAGAGCGTGAGACGGCGATGAGCTTTTTCCACGATAAGTGGCGAAATGACAGCCTCGTGATGGAAAAATGGTTTGCCTTAAGTGCTTCTGCGCCCGTCAATGGCACAATCGCTTACGTGAAAGAACTAATGGTACATCCTGCCTTTGACCAGAATAATCCAAACAAAATTCGTTCTGTTCTAGGTGCATTTTGCGCCATGAATCCAACACAGTTTCACGCTGATGATGGCAGTGGTTATGAATTTATGGCATCACAGCTAATCGCGCTAGATAAACGCAACCCTCAAATTGCTGCGCGCATGGTGCTAGGACTTACGAGAATGAGTGCTTATGATAGCCAGCGTCAAATGCGTATGAAATCCGCATTGCAGAAGATTTATGAAAATGCATCTTCTCGTGACTTGAAAGAAGTCGTCGGAAAAGCGCTGTCCAATTAATGGGATAGCTTTTTTTAAGCTGAACGCAGAAACGCTGGAATGTGATCAGCATCTTTAAAGCTATTGCCGCCAGTCCATGCAACAGGGCGAAGCTCACCATGTTCATTTCTTTTTGCGTTCGCTTTTTTGCTTTGATGCACATCATCATTGCTTGCTTTAACTGATTTATCTTTTTGTTTTGTTGAAGCGTTATCGGCATTGGCTTGCTCATCGCTATCAGTGATGGCATTTTCCATTAACGCGATAGGCGCACCAATCAGCTCTTCTACAGCTTTCACAAGTTTTTTGTCATCATCATTTGGCACAGCAAGTGTAAACGCCTTGCCTTCACGGCCGGCTCTGCCTGTGCGCCCAATGCGATGAACATAATCTTCCGCGTTTGAAGGGACGTCAAAATTAAAAACATGGCTCACAGATGGAATATCTAGGCCACGCGCTGCAACATCAGATGCAATCAAAAGCGGTGATTCACCATTTTTAAATTCTTCAAGCGCTGCAAGCCTTGACGATTGCGTCATGTCACCATGAAGTGCAACAGCTTTGAAATTGTGACGTTTTAACGATGACAGAAGGGTAGAGATATCTCTCTTTCGGTTACAGAATATAACCGCGTTATTGATATCCTCTGACTGAAGAAGTCCGCGCAGAACTTCACGCTTTTTCTTGAAATGTGTCCATATGAGTTTGGCAGTGATTGTAGACGCTGTCGCCGCAGGTGGCGCAACAGATATCACTTTAGGGTTCATGACGAACTTAGCCCCAATTGTTTTAATCTCATCTGATAATGTTGCTGAGAAAAACAGAGTTTGGCGCATTTTTGATAAGGTTGAAACGATACGTTCAACATCTGGAATGAAACCCATATCCAGCATACGATCAGCTTCATCAATGACCAAAATTTTAACGTCTTGAAGTAAGACTTTGCCACGTTCAAAATGATCTAACAGGCGACCCGGTGTTGCGATTAAAACATCAACACCTTTGTCCAAAGCGGCTTCTTGATCGCCAAAGCTGACACCGCCAATAAGAAGAGCCATTGACAATTTATGATGTGTTGCAAATTTTTCGAAATTCTCAGCAACTTGTGCTGCAAGCTCGCGTGTAGGCGCTAATATTAGCGAACGTGGCATACGTGCCTTGGCGCGACCATTTGCCAAGATATCAATCATAGGCAATGTAAATGACGCTGTTTTACCTGTGCCTGTCTGTGCAGATCCCAAGATGTCGCGACCCATAAGTACATATGGAATTGATTCTGCTTGTATGGGAGTGGGGGCTTCATAGCCTAGCTCGGAAATTGCTTGCAATAGCTCTTCACTGAGCCCTAAATCGGAAAAACTCAAATATGGATACCTTTTTGGTCCGTTAACAATAGCTAGAACATTACAATTTCTAGCACATTAGCTGCCATCATATGGCGCATTTGAAATAACACTCGCAAAGTGATACATCCATATTGCTCGGAAAGCAAGGCTCCAATTAAAATGCAGGTATTTTGAACATGTCTCAAATTTTATTCATCCCAGGGTTATTATGCACAGGAGAGATATTTGAAGAGCAAATCAAAGCATTTGAAGGGGTAGCAGAGTGCCACATAGCAGATACCACCTCTATGGATAGTATTGGCGGCATGGCAGAAAGAGCGCTAGCGCAAATGGATGGGGATTTTGCTGTATTGGGCTTTTCAATGGGTGGTTATGTAGCTCTTGAGATTATGCGACTTTCAAAGAACAGAATTACCGGTGCCGCGCTTGTTTCAACATCATCGCGCGCCGATACTGAAGAAAAAAAGCAAGCGCGTTCTGAACTGGTAAATTTGTCAAAAATTGGAAAGTTTAAAGGCGTAACACCTCGCTTGCTTCCTCGGTTTTTTTCAGAAGAAGCTCTGAAAGACAAGGTGAAAACTGATATTGTTCTCGGTATGGGCGCTCAGATTGGTCAGGAGAATTTTATGCTCCAACAAACTGCTATCATGAACCGCCTTGACCAGCGCGATAATCTGGCATCATTTGAAAAGCCGGCGATTGTTATTTGTGGCACGCAAGACGTGCTAACACCGCCAACTGAGTCACAAGAAACCGCATCTCTACTACCGAATGCTGAATTGGTTTTGCTCGAAAATATTGCTCATATGTCGACTATGGAAGCGCCAGAAGCTGTGAATGAGGCTCTGTTGCGTTGGTATGGCAAGCTTTAGACATCCAAAGTCGCCATAACCTCTTCAGCATGGTCTCTTATATAGCCAAATCGCAGCTCAGGCTTTTTGCCCATCAAAGTATTAACAAGGCTATCTACGCCGCGCCTTTCATCAGCGCCAACTGCATCACGAAGCGGAAGAGCAACTCTTAAGAGGCGTCTGCTGTCCTTTGACATTGTTGTCTCTTTGAGTTGGGCTGGCGGCATTTCGCCGAGCCCCTTGAATCGTGATATTTCAATTTTGCCGCGACCGTCAAAACCTGATTTTAGCAATTCATCCTTATGTGCATCATCCAAAGCATACAAGGTTTTCGAGCCTTGAGTCATGCGATATAGAGGCGGTTGAGCAAGATATAATCGGCCTGCTTCGATAAGATGTGGCATTTCGCGATAAAAATATGTCATTAACAGCGCCGCAATATGGGCACCATCAACATCAGCATCTGTCATGATAATGATGCGACCATAACGCAGATCTTCAAGTTTGAAATCTTTGCCGCCTTTAACACCAAGGGCTAGGGATAAATCGCTTAATTCTTGGTTGGCTGATAATTTATCTGCTGTTGCACTTGCTACATTCAGAATTTTACCACGCAGAGGTAAGACAGCTTGCGTTTTACGATCTCTAGCTGATTTTGCTGAACCGCCCGCTGAATCACCCTCAACTAAAAATAGTTCTGTGGCTGATGTGTCTTGAGCAGAGCAATCTGCTAATTTGCCAGGGAGGCGTAATTTTCTTGTGGCCGTTTTGCGTGCGACTTCTTTTTCTTTACGCTTTCTTTTGCGGTCTTCCATGCGCTCAATAGCTTGTTCCAGCAGCCAATTGGCTCTATCTGGCTCTGCTGATAACCATAGCTCAAAACGATCTCTTATGGCTGTCTCTGTCCATTTTTGCGCTTCCATGGAGACAAGTTTATCTTTTGTCTGACCTTGGAATTGAGGGTCTCTTAAAAATACAGATAGCATCGAGCAGGTGCCTGCTAACACATCATCTGCTGTTAGCTCTGATGCTTTTTTCTGTCCGCATAAATCACCATAATGGCGCAGGCCTTTGGTGATAGCGCCGCGAAACCCAGCTTCATGCGTGCCACCATTTGGTGTAGGAACCGTATTACAATAGGAATGCGTAAAGCCGTCTTCAGCTGGCCCTAACCATGTCATCGCCCATTCAAATTTTTGCCCCTCTAGCTCAGTCCTGCCGGCAAAAGGGCTTGATATCATGATGGCTTTATCTTTTGTTGCGTCATTAAGATAATCACCCAAACCACCCGGATAACAAATGGTAGCCTCTGCAGGTATATCGCTATTGTCTCGTAAAAGCTCCGAAGCGCATTTCCATCTAATTTCAACGCCAGCAAATAAATATGCTTTTGAGCGTGCCATACGGAACAGCAAGGCTGGCTTGAAACGCATAGTCTCACCGAAAATCTCAGTATCTGGCGTGAAACTAATGCTTGTGCCGCGCCTATTTGGTGCCGCGCCGATTGATTCTAGAGCAGAGAATGTTTTGCCTCTGCTGAATTGCTGACGGAATAGCTGTTTATCACGTGCGACTTCGACAATCATTGATGATGATAAAGCGTTCACAACAGACGCACCAACGCCGTGAAGGCCGCCTGATGTCTCATAGGCTTTGCCTGAAAATTTGCCGCCAGCATGCAAAGTAGACATGATAACTTCTAGGGCAGATTTTTCTGGAAATTTTGGATGGGGGTCAATTGGAATGCCGCGGCCATTATCTTTGATGACTAGGCGGTCAGCAGCCTCTAGATGAAATTCAATACGGCTTGCATGTCCTGCAACAGCCTCATCCATTGAATTATCTAAGATTTCAGCTGCAAGGTGATGGTAAGCGCGCTCGTCAGTGCCGCCTATATACATACCCGGTCTATGACGGACGGGTTCTAACCCTTCCAGAACTTCAATTTTGGAAGCATCATAATCTGTTTGTGCTGCTGAAGAGCCAAATAAATCTGACATGTTGTGCCTATCATCCCCTATATTACGTGCCTTATTATCTACCTTATCTGGTATGATGTGCAAGAGCATACCACTTCATCTAGGCAAAAAAAGACCCTGCTAGCTTCCTAGCAGGGTCTTTTCAATCATCAATTCAGATGTGTATTTGTCAATTAGACAGAATAGTACATCTGGAATTCGATTGGTGATGGTGTGTGCTCAAGGTTGATGACTTCTTCCATCTTCAACTCGATGAATGCACTGATTTGGTCATCAGTAAACACATTACCTTCAGTCAAGAATGCGCGGTCTGCATCTAGTGCTTCTAGCGCTTCACGAAGTGAACCACAAACTGTTGGGATTTGTGCTAGCTCTTCTGCAGGAAGATCATATAGATCCTTATCCATCGCATCACCAGGGTGGATTTTGTTGCGGATACCGTCAAGGCCAGCCATCAACATTGCAGAGAACGCCAAATATGGGTTCGCTGTTGCATCTGGGAAGCGTACTTCCACGCGCTTGCCCTTTGGATTTGACACATGCGGGATACGGCATGATGCTGAGCGGTTACGCGCTGAGTATGCCAAGATAACAGGTGCTTCATAGCCCGGGATCAAACGCTTGTAGCTGTTTGTTGATGGGTTTGTGAATGCGTTAAGCGCTTTAGCGTGCTTGATGATACCACCAATGTAGTAAAGTGCTGTTTCTGATAGGTCCGCATAGCCATTGCCAGCAAATAGCGGCTTGCCATCTTGCCATAGAGACTGGTGAACGTGCATGCCAGAACCGTTATCGCCTGCGATTGGCTTTGGCATGAATGTTGCAGAAAGGCCATATGCGTGCGCAACTTGGTGAACAACATACTTATAAAGCTGCATGTTATCAGCTGTTTCAAGCAATGTGCCAAACTTCATGCCTAGCTCATGCTGTGAAGGTGCAACTTCATGGTGATGCTTTTCAACTGGAACACCAATGTCAGCCATAACAGCTAGCATTTCTGTACGAATGTCCTGTCCTGAATCAATTGGAGGTACTGGGAAGTAACCACCCTTTACGCCCGGACGGTGACCCATATTGCCTTCTTCATAAGCGCGGTCTGAGTTGTAAGGACCTTCCACAGAATCTACTTCGTAATAGCCACGGTGACCTGATACGTCGATCTTTACATCTTCAAACATAAAGAATTCAGCCTCTGGGCCAAAGAATGCTGTATCTGCAATGCCAGCAGACTGCATATGTGCCAATGCTGCTTTTGCTGTGCCACGTGGGTCACGGCTATAAGCTTCACCAGTGTTTGGCTCAAGAATGTCACAGAACAATGCAAGCGTAGGCTGTGCAAAGAATGGGTCGATATATGCACGATACAGATCAGGCATCATTGTCATGTCTGATTCGTTAATCGCTTTCCAACCGCCGATTGATGAGCCGTCAAACATGAAGCCTTCTTCAAGTGCTTCTTCGTCGATTGTATCAATATGCTGTGTTACATGGTGCATTTTACCACGTGGATCTGTAAAACGCAGATCAACGAAAGAAATGTCATTTTCTTTGATCATTTCCATGATTTTTTTTGCATCAGACATCTTAAATCCTTCCATCTGTTACAAGTTGGTTTTTGAAAAAGAGTGTAGCGGCGATTAAATCGCTTCTTCACCCTTCTCACCGGTTCTAATACGTATCGCCTCGTCGATGGTTGATATGAAAATCTTTCCATCACCGATACGACCTGTTTGAGCTGCTGATTGGATGGCTTCAATTACTTGATCTGCCATTTGTTCCATTACAACGACTTCAATTTTTACCTTGGGCAGAAAATCAACCATATATTCTGCACCGCGGTATAATTCTGTATGACCTTTCTGACGTCCAAAGCCTTTTGCTTCTAAAACAGTAATGCCTTGGATACCCACTTCATGAAGCGCTTCTTTCACTTCATCAAGTTTGAATGGTTTTATGATAGCTTCAATTTTCTTCATCTTCTCCATCCAGTCAGTTGAGCCAGCGCACAAAGCGCAAATTAACACTGTATACCTAAACGCCCCTAACGCTTGTTGCAACCATACAAGTCGATGTCTGGGGAAAGTGAACAAAGTGATTAAAAAATAGGCAATTTTATGATTCAGAAATCATAAGAGCTAACTTTTCAATAGCCGACTGAATAGCGCTTTGCGAATTAGCGCAAGATAGACGGACATATCCATCTCCTAATTCACCAAACGAGGTCCCAGCAATTAATGCGACTCCATATTTTTCAAGCGCCGTATCCTGAAAGCTTTTAGCGCTGAATTTTGTATTTGAGATGTTAGCGAATGCATAAAAAGCGCCTTTCGGTAAAGGGCAGGTGACTCCCTCTAGCTTATTTAACTCTTGATGAATAAGCGTTGCTCTATCAGCAAAGGCTAGGCGCATCTCTTCCACACAATCTTGCGGGCCAGTTGTAGCGGCAAGCGCAGCATATTGCGTAGGCGCGTTAACGCAGGAATGGATATTAACAGCAAGCCTATCTGCATAATCTACCAAACCTTCAGGCCAAATTGCATAGCCAGCGCGCCAGCCAGTCATGGCATATGTTTTTGACCAGCCATTCAAAATAATCAGTCTATCAGCAATCTCAGGGTAGCTTAACATGCTGACGGGCGAGCCATCAAAACATAAGCGGTCATATATTTCATCTGATAATAAGCCTACATGTGGATGATGCTCTAGCCCTGCAACTAATTTATCCAATTCAGTCTTGGGTGTGATGCCGCCTGTAGGATTGGCGGGTGAGTTGATAATTATAAGCGATGTGTTCGGCGTGATTTTAGATAACACATCATCTGCGCTGAAGGCATAGCCTTGTGATTCTGAAAGGCCGTAAGATACTGCCTTGGCGCCAGCGTAGTTTATTGCAGATTGGTAAATGGGAAAGCCGGGGTCAGGAACGAGTATTTCCCTACCTTTTCCTCCAAGCATCATGCATGCAAAAAACATTGTGGGTTTGCCGCCTGGCATAATTTGTATGCGTGATATAGGAACATTTGCACCATATCTAGTCGCAATGTCAGCCGATACTGCTTCACGCAAAATAGGTAGGCCCATGGAGGGTGTGTAGCCATGATGGCCATCTTTTATGGCTTTTATAGCTGCCTCAACGATATGAGGCGGGGTAGGGAAATCGGGTTGCCCAATGCCTAAATTAATCACATCAACCCCTGTTTGCGCTAACGCGTTTGCTCTTGCCAAAACGGTAAAAGCACTTTCGGTTCCAAGTCTCTCATTAGCTTCATTTAACAACATGGCATCGCAACTCTTATGTCTAGATAATATCTATGCTCTTGTGGTAATTTTTGGTTGACGTGTGGCAACTCTTTAAGCATATATGACGCCACTGTGATATGACAACAGGTATCGCGGTAAAGATGGCGGGTGTAGCTCAGTTGGTTAGAGCGCCAGTTTGTGGTACTGGATGTCGCCGGTTCAAATCCGGTCACTCGCCCCACTTTTTTATGACTGTGGCACATTTTTTGATTGACGTCTTTACTGGTAATCAGGTAGCAGATGTCCTCACAAATACTGCAGTCATTTGTTGTGTTGATATTTGCGGGCGTGGCGAAATTGGTAGACGCGCCAGATTTAGGTTCTGGTATCTAACGATGTGGGGGTTCAAGTCCCTCCGCCCGCACCATC
>WTHW01000119.1 GCA_011526395.1 Alphaproteobacteria bacterium | reverse complement strand
CCATCAGAAGCTTTGACAGTTGGTCAAACTGTGGATGTACAAGTTATCCGCTTCAACCAAGAAACACAGCGTATTTCACTTGGCATGAAGCAGCTAATGTCAGATCCATGGGAAGCAGCAACTGAGAAATTCCCAATCGGCACAAAGCTAACAGGCCGTGTGACAAATATCACTGACTACGGCGCGTTCGTTGAGCTAGACGAGGGTATCGAAGGTCTTGTCCACGTTTCTGAAATGAGCTGGACAAAGAAGAATGTTCATCCTGGCAAGATCGTGTCTACAAGCCAAGAAATTGAAGTTATGGTTCTTGATATCGATATGGCAAAGCGCCGTATCTCTCTTGGCCTTAAGCAGGTTCAAGGCAACCCATGGGAAGAGTTCGCAAGCGCAAACCCAGCTGGAACAGAAATCGAAGGTGAAATTCGCAACATCACTGAGTTCGGCCTATTCGTTGGCTTGAGCGCAGAGATTGATGGTCTTGTGCACTTATCAGACATTTCTTGGGAAGTGACTGGCGAAGAAGCACTTGAAGGCTTCAACAAAGGTGACATGGTCAAGGCAAAAGTTCTTGATATCGACATCACAAAAGAGCGTATCTCACTTGGCATTAAGCAGATGAGCGAAGACCCATATGCAGGTCTCGTTGATCAAGTGCGCAAAGGTGAGACTGTCACATGTACAATCACTGAAGTAACTGACAACGGCCTTGAAGTCCGCGTTGGTGAAGGCCTAACAGGCTTCATCCGCCGCGCAGATCTGGCTCGTGAACGCTCTGAGCAACGTGCAGACCGTTTTGCTGTTGAAGAAAAGCTAGATGCTGTGATTACTGCCATTGATACAAAGACACGTAAATTGACATTGTCTGTTAAGGCGCGTGAAATCAATGAAGAAAAGCAAGCAATGGCGAACTTTGGCTCATCAGATTCAGGTGCAAGCCTTGGTGATATCCTTGGTGCAGCACTTGCAAAGAAAGATGACGAAGCCTAAGGCTCTGCTTCTTTTAAGCAATCACTAATCTAAAAAAGGCTCTATTTTTGAAAAATAGGGCCTTTTTTTGGCCTTTTAGTCTTACTTTTGCTAAAAAAGCCGTTATCAGCCTATTGACGCTCTTGGATTAGAACGGCAATATTTTAAGGCTTTGAAAGTTAGGGTAAAGATAAGTTATGACGAAATCAGAATTGATCGCACGGCTGGCTGCACAAAACCCTACCTTGTATCATCGTGATATTGAACGTCTTGTTGGCGCTGTTTTTGACACGATAACAAATGCCCTTGAAAATGGTGACCGCGTTGAGTTGCGTGGCTTTGGCGCTTTTTCAGTACGCCACCGTGAAGCACGTATGGGTCGCAACCCTAGAACTGGCGAAACTGTTCACGTTGAAGCTAAGTCCGTACCTTTCTTTAAGATGGGTAAAGGTATGAAAGAGCGTCTTAATAAATCATAAGTCTTATCTGTGGGTTAATACCAAAAAGTCAGGAGACATATCGCCATGACAGCATTGACCAAGAGTCTTGGAACTGTTGTTTTACTTGTTGCGCTTGGCTATGTCGCTTTTTTTGCTATCGCTAATGGTGATGTTATTGCCGTAACGATATGGCCACAAATACCAGCGATGAGCGCACCAATTTGGCTAGTCTCTTTATCTTCTTTTTGCCTTGGGTTAGCTGTCATTGCCATCATCGCCAATATTAGAATATCAGCTCTTCGGTTGCGCTTATATCGCGCGCAAAAAAAGCTAGAAAAGCAAGATAAACAGCTTCAAGAAAATCAAATAGAGCAAGCTGAATTATCCAGCATTACGCACAAATAACAAGAGTGCCGATATGTCATTTATGTTTCAATCACGACTCCCACGCTATGGCGCAAAAATTTGCGGCATAAAAACACCGGCAGATTATGACCATTGTGTTTCTGTAGGGGCTGCATTTATTGGATGCGTTTTTTTTGAAAAATCACCGCGCCATTTATCTTGGGAAAAAGCTAGTCGCCTTGCAGAAATAGCCAATCCAAATGGCCCTGTAAGAGTGGCCTTAACTGTAAATGCCACTGATGCCTATATCGAGCAAATTATGCAGCATTTTGTCCCAGATATGATTCAACTTCATGGGGATGAGACACCAGAGCGGTCCGCTGAAATCAAGTGTCGATTTAATGTAGCTGTTATGAAGGCATTTCGTGTCAAATCAGAAGAGGATATCAAGCTGTCAACGCACTATCATGATGCGGTTGATTGGTTGCTGTTTGACGCAGATTCTGGCAACCCTGATATGCCGGGCGGCACAGGCCATCAATTTGACTGGTCACTTGCCAAACACTTAAGCCCCCCACTTCCTTGGATGCTAGCAGGCGGCCTATCAGCACAGAATATCCACCTTGCCAAAGCGCAAACATCTGCGCAATTTTTTGACGTCTCTTCTGCTGTTGAAAGCGAAAAAGGTGTGAAAGATCACAATAAAATCACGCAATTCGTTGAAGCTGTAAAAATAGATTAAATTTTTGTGGTGAATTGGGAACAAAAAACTATATAGTACTTGTCTATATTATGTTGTTAAAAGGGTGCTGATAAGATGGATCAGGCTGTATTAAATTCATATCAAAGTGGGCCAGATGAAGATGGCCGTTTTGGGATCCATGGTGGCCGTTTCGTTGCTGAGACATTGATGCCTCTTATTTTGTCGGTTGAGTCAGCTTACCGGGCAGCACAAAACGATCCTGAGTTCGAAAAACAGCTTCGTTATTATCAAACACATTACATTGGTCGCCCGTCACCTCTTTATTTTGCAGAGCGTCTGACAGAGCATTTCGGTGGCGCAAAGCTTTATTTTAAGCGTGATGAGCTAAACCACACCGGCGCGCATAAGATCAATAATGTACTAGGGCAGGCATTACTTGCCAAGCGTATGGGCAAGACAAAGATCATTGCAGAAACTGGCGCTGGTCAACATGGTGTTGCAACGGCGACCGCCTGTGCTTTGTTCAATCTTGAATGTGAAGTCTTTATGGGCGCTGAAGATGTGCGCCGCCAGAAACCAAATGTGGATCGTATGAAGCTATTGGGCGCTAAGGTCCATGCCGTCACTTCTGGCACATCAACATTGAAAGATGCCATGAATGAAGCGCTTCGTTATTGGGTGGCAAATCCTGAGACCCATTTTTACATTATCGGCACAGTCGCAGGCCCACATCCCTACCCTGAGATGGTTCGCGATTTCCAAGCTGTTATTGGCAAAGAAGCCAAAGAGCAAATGATGTCTGCCGAAGGGCGTCTGCCTGACGCCCTAATTGCATGTATTGGCGGTGGGTCAAATGCTATGGGGCTATTCTATCCATTTTTAGATGATAAAACTGTTGATATTTATGGCGTTGAAGCGGCAGGTCATGGCATCAATACCGGTTTGCATGCCGCAAGCCTAACAGGTGGTGAGCCAGGCGTGTTACATGGTAATCGCACCTATCTTCTACAAAGCAAAGAAGGTCAAATTGCTGATGCACATTCCATTTCAGCTGGTTTGGATTACCCAGGCATTGGGCCAGAGCATGCGTGGCTTCACGATGTCGGCCGCGTAAATTACGTCAGCGCCACTGATGAAGAGGCTCTTGTGGCATTCCAGCTATGTTCTCGCCAAGAAGGTATCATTCCAGCGCTAGAGCCATCACATGCACTTGCGTTTGCATCGACCGTTATACCAAAAATGGACAAAGACAAGGTTGTGATTTTGAACATGTGTGGTAGAGGCGATAAAGACCTTGAGGCTGTTCTGCCAAAACTTGATGAGCGCGGACTTCTATAAATTTTAAAGACTAGGAAAAAAATCATGGCAGGCCGTATTTCAGAGAGATTTGAGCTAGCAAAATCAGAAGGCAGAGGCATTTTAGGTGTGTTCGTCTCAGCTGGTGACCCCACAGAAGATATCTGTGTTGCAACACTAGATAAGCTGGTGGAATCAGGTGTTGATATGATTGAGCTTGGGATGCCATTCTCAGATCCAATGGCAGATGGCCCCGCTATCCAGGCAGCTAGTCTGCGCGCTATAGCAGCTGGTATGACGCTAGAAAAAACACTTAAAATCGCTGCTGACTTCAGAGACAGACACAGCGATACACCGCTTATCTTGATGGGATATTACAACCCTATTTACATGTATGGTGTTGATAAGTTTATCCAGCAAGCCACTGCGGCGGGCGTTGATGGCCTGATTGTTGTGGATTTACCGCCAGAAGAAGATGTTGAGTTATGTGACCCAGCGATTGAAGCTGGCCTTGATTTTATTCGCCTAACAACGCCAACAACAAAGGGCGCAAGATTAACGCGCGTTTTAGAAAAAGCGGGCGGCTTTGTCTATTATGTCTCAATCACAGGCATTACAGGCACAAAAAGTGCGGCTGGCGACAGCATTAAGAAAGCTGTTGAGGATATCAGATCTGCCACTGACTTACCTGTGGTGACTGGCTTTGGCATTCGCACACCAGAACAAGCTGCAGAAGCCGCAACACTGAGCGATGGCGCAATTGTTGGCTCCGCAGTGGTGGAAATTATTGCTAATAACATTGATGAGGATGGTACACCTGCGCCGGATATTGCTGATAAGATTGGTGCATTTGTCTCATCTCTAGCTAAGGCCATTGCCGCAAAGTAATTTGCAGGGTATCTTAGGTATTAAGTATAAAAATAGGCTTTGTTAAGGAGCGATTGCTATGAATTGGATTACCAACGCAGTCTTGCCAAAAATTAAGGCTTTTGTGAAATCAAATGATGTGCCTGATACCCTTTGGGTAAAGTGTAAATCTTGCGATCAGATGATCTTTCATAAAGAGTTTGAAGCTGCCTATAATTGCTGTCAATCATGCGGCCATCATGCACCTTTGGCACCGAAGGCACGCTTCGATATGCTTTTTGATGGCGCAAGCTGGGATGAAATTGCACTTAACAACATCACAGATGATCCGCTAAAATTTAAAGATTCCAAAAAATATACTGACCGCCTTAAAGATACGCGCGGGAAATTAAAAGAGAGCGACGCGATTGCCGTTGCAGCCGGAAAAATTGAAGGACTAGACGTTGTCATTGCCGCCTTCGATTTCCGTTTCATGGGCGGGTCAATGGGACGCGCTGTCGGCAATGCCATATTACAAGCTGCTGAAGAAGCTGTGTCACGCGGCGCAACATTAATCACAGTGCCATCGACTGGCGGCGCACGCATGCAAGAAGGTATTTTATCTCTCATGCAATTACCGCGTACAATCATTGCGACCGACAAATTGGCAGAAGCAGGCTTGCCTTATATTGTGCTGCTGGCTCATCCAACAACTGGCGGCGTTACTGCTTCTTTTGCGATGCTTGGTGACATTCAAATTGCTGAACCAGGTGCCATCATTGGATTTGCAGGTCGCCGTGTTATTGAAGAGACTGTTCGCGAGAAATTGCCTGATGATTTCCAAACAGCAGAATATCTGCAAGATCACGGAATGGTAGATGCTGTAGTACCGCGCGCTGAACAACGTGCCAAGATATCGCAAATTATATCATTATTGACACATAAACCGCGCACAGCCGCTGCTGAATAATAGGTTATTATGACTTCCATAGATAAGGTGCTAGACGAGCTAGCGGCTTTGCATCCCAAATTAATTGACTTGGGACTAGAACGTACGTTTGAAATATTATCAGTTCTTGGTGACCCTCATTTAAAGCTTCCGCCCGTTATTCATATTGCTGGCACAAATGGCAAAGGGTCTACGGCCGCGCTTTTAAGAGCGATTGCAAATGAGGCCGGCTTAAAGTGCCATGTCTATAGCTCACCTCATCTTTGTCGTTTTAACGAACGCATCCGCCTTGCAGATAATTTGATTTCAGACGAGGCCTTATCTGACCTCCTTATCGAGATCAGAGATAAAAATGCCGGCAAGCCTATCACCTTTTTTGAAATAACCACAGCTGCTGCATTCCTTGCTTTTTCAAGAGTGCCAGCTGACCTTGTGATCTTAGAGACAGGTCTTGGCGGCCTTTTGGATTCAACAAATGTCATTCCAAATCCAGCCGCGACAGTCATTACACCTGTGGCTAGAGATCATGAGCATTTCTTAGGTAGTGACATCGCAGAAATTGGGCGCCAAAAGGCTGGCATATTCAAAGAAAACTCACCTGCCATTATTTCCCATCAAACAGATGAGGCAAGGCGGGGCATTACAGATATTGCTGGGCAAAAAGCTATTGATACATTTTGGATGGGTGATGATTTTAACTATATGGCTGAGGATGGGCAGCTTGTCCTGTCGATTGACGGAGAAGAATATAAAAGCCCCATGCCAGCTTTGCGCGGGGCACACCAATATGGTAACGCGGCACTAGCGGCGGCTACCTTGCATATTACTGGCCTTGTGAATATCAAGACAGCGATGAAAGGTATAGCCAACGCCTCTTGGCCTGGTAGAGTGCAACAGCTTACTAGCGGCACACTCGTCGATATTACCAATGGAAATTCTATTTGGCTGGATGGCGCCCATAACGCGCATGGTGCGCAAGCCCTTCTAGAAGCAATGAGCGCTATGAACAAAGGCGATAATCAATGGTCAATTGTTGTAGGGGCGCTTAACACAAGACCAATTGCAGATTTCTTATTGCAGATTAAACCTATCGCAAAACAGATTATTGCCATAACGATACCTGAACAAGATGCCGCGCTTGATGCTATTGAAATCAAACAAGCTTCAGAAAACCTTGGCATAGAATGCAAAACAGCGCCTACAATAAAAGAGGCGCTGTCGTTAATTAGTCAGGAACCGAATCTTTTGATTTGCGGCTCATTATATCTTGCGGGACATGTGCTGCGTGAAAATGGCACCTATCCAAGCTAAATTTAGATGTTGTCTTGAATCCATTGCTGCAGAGCAGACTTTGGCATAGCGCCAATTTTTTCAGCGATAACTTCGCCTGATTTGAAAATCAATAATGTTGGGATACCTCTTACACCATATTGTGTTGGTGTATTCGGGTTCTCATCAATATTTAATTTTGCGATTGTTATCTGGTCGCCAATATCTTCTGAAATCTCTTCTAAGGCTGGCCCAATCGCTTTGCATGGCCCACACCATTCCGCCCAAAAATCAACAAGAACGGGCTTATCTGCCCCCAATACATCTGCGCTAAAATTTGCGTCAGTCGTAGAAATTGTGGCCATGTTCATCCCCTTCATGTGTTTTAGTATCTCATATAGATGTAAGAAGCTTCACATCGATGGTCAAGATACCATGAAAAAGAAACCTCATTTCTACAGGATTTTTGCCTCAATCAATGCTTGCTTCATCATTACGTCAGTAATTCGAGAGCGGCTTGCGTCTCTGAGCCAAATTATATCTGCTGAGATCTTATGGCCCGGATAAATATCACCCAATAAGGCAGAGTATAATGCCATTTGTAGGATATAGGTCTTGGGCACATCAGTTGATTTCGGCGTGCCAGATTTAAAATCAACAATCCACACCTCATCATCTCTTACCAAAAACCTATCGATCTGGCCAACAACAGGACGGCTGCCAACAATCCCAGAAATGCCAAATTCAGATAAGGCATCCTCACTAAACAAATCAGCAATATCATCTCTTGCCATGAATGAAATGATGAATTGCGCCAACTCACTTAAGCGATTTTTCGCTAGAATAGTGTATCGCGCACCTGCTGTTTCAACAAATCTCTGCGCTATCTCAGGCCTAGTTTCGGTTGGATGATTAGATAAAATATCAAGTAGCTCATGTTGAAATTGACCTTCAAGCAAAGCAATTTGACGCTTGCTATTCGACAGCGTTTCCGGTGCCTCTTGTGCTACAGCATCTGATGGAACGAGAGGGCGAATTGGTTTCGCCTCTTGTGGCGGAGGCATAAACGCCCACGAAAGCCTTTCCTTAATATCAGATGTTATCTGTTGCGTATCCTTCATATTATCGGCGACTTTGTGTTCTTGGTCGTCATCACCTCTATAAGAATAGCGATAAACGCCTTTATCATCTGGTTGCACGCCAAGAGACTGAAACCCCTTGCTAATTAATATATCCCAGCTCACCCCTTCAATTGATTGACGAGACTTTTCAAAACCAGATAAGAACAAACATTCACTTGCTCTTGTCATGGCAACATATAATAAGCGCTGATGTTCTGCGGCGCGCGCCATTTTCGATGCTTGCTTTTGCTCTTTCACATTGTCTGGCATGAATGTTGAATTTGAGGGCCAGTAAAGTGCATTTTCTGTGCTTATCAACGTAGCTGGTGGCTCAATACCCTTCACAATATCTGGCACATATACAACAGGTGCCTCTAGGCCCTTTGAGCCATGAATTGTCATTATGCGGATTTCATTCGTCTTGCTGTCGCCAAAATCTCGTTTGATTTCGATATCGTTATTCCGCTGATGTTTTAGGAAGTTAGCAAGGCCCAAGCCACCTTGTTGTTCAAATTCATATGCCTGATTGACGAAGGCTTTTAGCGTCTCATCAACGCCAACACCTAAGCGTTCATAAAATGCTTCTCTGCCACCTTTGGCTAATATCGTTTCAAAAAAGGCTGATGGTGACAGGCTGGTAGCTAAATCAAAATAATATTCTATCTGCTTTACCGCCTCGCCAATCGTACAAGCTGACCCTGCATATCCTTTCAAAGAGGCAATCAAACTTTGCCCCTTATGTCTGCCGCTTGCTAGTGTTTCAAGAGACGCTTCATCCAACCCAATGAGAGGAGAGCGCAACAAAACAGCCAGTTGCAAATCATCATCTGGCAATAGGCACACATCACCCAGAGCCAATAAATCTTGGATTTCGATTTGACGATTTAGGCGCATACGGTCTGCACCTGCCACAGGAATATTATGTCGCAACAACGCGCTTCGGATGAGTGCATATATGCTATTGCGACGGTTTACCAAAATAAGAATATCACCTGGCTGATAAGAACGGCCATGCAACCCATCAGCAGTGCCGTCAATAACCGATTTAATATGCAAAGCTATTGTTTCTGCTAGTTGTGATTGCGCCCCTAAATGCAGATTTTGGTCATCACCTACAAAATCTGGCACATCAAAATAAGGAAGAGTGCTTGTGGCTTTTTCATCTTTTGTGATTGGCCATAATTCTACCAACCCGAATTTCTTTTGGAAAAAGGCGTTATGATTTTGATATGCGCCACCAAGCCCTTCGACCTCATCTAGTGACATGACTGCATTGACTGTGTCTAGAACAGCCTTGGATGATCGAAAGGATTCACTTAACGCTACATCTTCAAAAATATGATTTCCCAATCTTGCTTGCTTGGAAAATGCTTCTCCTTTTTGAATGAAAATATGAGGATTTGCACCTTGGAAGCTATAGATAGATTGCTTAAAATCCCCTACAGAGAATAGGGTTCTATTATTCTCTGCATCAGCTTCCATCGCAAAAAATTCGTCGACCAGCTGTGTTAGCAATTCCCATTGTGCAGGATTGGTATCTTGTGCTTCATCTACTAAGATA
>WTHW01000250.1 GCA_011526395.1 Alphaproteobacteria bacterium | reverse complement strand
CATCTGATTGTGATAAGGCAAAGCTGACAGCTGTGCCAACAAAGGGCGCTGAGCAGGGTGTGGCAAGGAGTGTGGCAAGCATCCCTGCCCCAAAATCATATATCAGATGATTTTGAGTCGCAATAGAGGCATCGTGGGCACGACGTGGCATCAGCTTTTGCACAAAGGCGGGTGTGCGGAATGTGACAATATCAAATAATGATAAAGTGAAGATAGCTGTGACAATGAAAAGCATGCCCAAAAACAGAGGACTTTGGAATTGAATACCCCATCCGATTTGTTGGCCAAATTGGCGCAAGATTTGCAAAAAGGCACTCAGTAATAAGAAGGATGTGATGATGCCAGCCGCACTCATCGCGAATCTCGCTCTGATAAGCTTAGGCGATGAGCTAGCCATTGTTAGCACATGACTGACTTTCAATGATAGCACTGGTAGAACACATGGCATGAAATTCAAAATAAAGCCGCCAATCAGTGCAATCAGCCATAGCGGATAGGATGTCTGTTGCCCTGATTTTAGGGGCGCCGTCGAGGCTGTGATCATCACAGGCACTTCGATGGGGCGTGATGCGGCATCAATGGTGACTTGCAAAGGCGTGCCGAGCGCTAGCGGTGTTTTGCCTGCGAGTTTTTTTAGAAGATATTGGTTGTTGCCAAGCGGCTCTGGCTTTGCAAAGGAATGACCAGCTGGCCCTTCTATCAGCATATCTATGATGTCGAGAGGTTGCGCTGTAGTGGCGATAAGATGCCCCTTGCCTTCCCTGTCGAGGTTTGTATCTGCACGGCTGAGTGAGATAGCGCCTGCTTCAAGTCTTGGCAGTTGTGAGCGTATCTTTGCCAGCTCTTGTTGATGATACGATGGCGTCTGTGCGCCTTGTTGCAAGGACAGGCTGAGCGGCGCTTGGACAGGCACGCAAATATCATCACAGATAAGCAAATCAGCTGTCATCTTAATCATTGAGGCTTGCGCGGGGTCTGCGAGTGTGAGCGTGAGAGGAAACAGCACACGTTTGCCATAGCCAAAGGTATCAAGGCCAAATAATGAAAACCGCTTTGGCAAAGGGAAATGCAATTCAGCCTGCGCGCCTTGCAATGCGATTGGGTCTGGGAAGATTTGAGGCGCTAGGCCAGCATCACCTGGTGTGCGCCAATAGGTTTTCCAATTATCTTGGAGCAACACCTCTAGCCCCAGCGAGAGAGCTTGCCCATTGCCAGCTGTCTGGCTTGCGCTAATCAGGCGCATCTGTACAAGGTCATTTTTAAACCACGCACCTGTATCTGCCCGCAATGATGAGGTGCCAGCGATATAAGATAGCAAAATGACGATGACAGATAATATGCGCATTTTATAGCTCTTTATTTGCGTCCAATTCTAAAACAGACTTATATGTGAGATATAGAAATAAGTCCCAAGATACCAACCATTTGATGGCATATGTAACATGATAGCGAAAAATGTCGAAATTTTGAATTCTCTCAAAGGGCAATTACTTGTCGCTATGCCGCAAATCGAAGATCCGCGTTTCAAACGATCTGTGATTATGATGTGCCAATTTGATGGCGAGACAGCTATGGGGCTGGTCATCAATAAGGTAAGCGCGGATATGGATCTTGATAAATTGCGTCAAAAGCTTGAGCTAAAGAAAGCTTTTTTCGATGGGGATATGCCTATTTATCAAGGAGGGCCTGTTGAGGCTGGGCGCGGCTTTGTTCTGCATTCATCTGATCAAATGTTGCCTGAGAGCTTGCCTGTTGGTGATGATATGGCGCTTAGCACGCAGATATCTATGATCAATGAAATTGCTGCAGGTACGGGCCCGAAATATCACCGTATCATGCTGGGATATGCTGGCTGGGATAAAGGGCAATTAGAGCAAGAGATGAGAGAGGGAAGCTGGTTTCATATGACAGCCAATCTGTCTTTCATTTTTGAGACACCTGTTGAGGAGCTATGGCAGGCCTGTTTTAGCGCATCTGGATTTGATGCAGCTGCCATGTCCCCTCACTCTGGGCGTGCGTAACTTTGCCTAAGAGGCGAGAAGCTGGCGGATATCATCATTGCTCATCACCGCATCGCTTGGCCCGATAAGGCTCAATGCGGGTGCGGTATCAGCTGTAAGGCGTTCAATCACGCGCACAACATCATCTTTATTCAGCTGGCTGACAGATTGTGCGATTTCATCAGCGGTTCTGACATTGCCAAATAACAGTAATTGGCGCGCCATTGATTCTGTCATGCCTGAGACTGATTCTTGCCCCATCAATATGCCAGCACGCATTTGTGATTTGCCGCGCTCTACTTCGTCATCTGTAATGTCATGTTTCATATCATGTAATGCCTTGCATGATAGAGACAGCATTTCATCAACATCATCAGCCGCTGTGCCAGCATAAAGGCCGAACACCCCTGCATCAGAGAACATCTGTGCGAATGAGAAAATGGAGTAACACAGGCCACGCTCTTCGCGCACCTGTTGGAAGAGACGTGATGACATGCCGCCACCATAAAGGCTTGATAATAGCATCATGGCATATCTGTCTTTATCAGTGGCACCAAGTGCTGATAGCCCCATTATGACGTGGCTTTGCTCTAGCTGTCTTGTCTCGATGATGCGCCCGCCTGTCCATTGTGGTGTGACTCTCGTTGGGCTGATAGCTGTTGGCACAGATGAGATATGTTTTTGCACCTCGTCCAATAAGGCATCATGGCTGATGGCACCAGACGCGCATAAGACCATCTGGCCACTGCCATAATAGCGTGTCATGAAGCGTTGTAGATCATCACGGCTAAAGCCTGAGACGCTTTGTGCAGTGCCGAGAATAGATTGCCCTAAATTATGACCTTGATAAGAGGCGGCTGAGAAATTCTCGAACACCACATCATCAGGGGTATCAAGTGACTGGCCAATCTCTTGCAAGATGACGCCGCGTTCGCGTTCAATTTCATCATCAGGCAGGCTGGATTTCGTCAAGATATCAAACAGAACATCAACAGCCAGCGGCATATGCTCTGGCAGGATGCGGATATAATAGGCTGTCTCTTCGCGCGCTGTATGCGCGTTCATATAGCCGCCAAGTGATTCCACTTCGACAGCGATATCTTTGGCAGAACGCCTTTGTGTGCCTTTAAACGCCATATGTTCAAGCATATGGGCAATGCCATTCTCGCCTGCTAGCTCGTCACGACCGCCTGCTTTAATCCACACGCCAACATTCACAGAATGCGCACCTGGCATATTCAGGCTTGCGACTGTCAAACCATTAGGCAATGTTGAAATTTGGGCAGTCATTAACGGCGCCTTTTTGTTTTCAGATATGACTGGATATCACCTAGATCATTTTCAAGAACATCAAAGCGTTCTTCACGCCCCATCAAATCTGATAGGTGTGCTGGTAAATCTGGATAGGTGCCAGTTGCTTTTTCAACAGCATCAGGGAATTTCGCAGGATGAGCGCAAGCCAAAGCAATGATAGGTGTATCATCCCCCACAAGCTTGTCGGCACGTGCCATGCGCGCGCCATAAAACCCAACGGCAGAATGCGGGTCTATCACCATATTATAGGTTGATTTCATATAGGATATTTCAGCCAACGTGCCGTCATCATCAAGACGATAGGCGCTAAACTCACTCTTCATTTTATCCATCACAGATGGCGCAACATCAAAAAGGCCTGTTGTGGCAAAATCAGCCATAAGCTGGGCTGTCTTGGCACCATCTCTGTCTAGCATTTCGAACAGTAAGCGTTCGAAATTTGAAGATACTTGAATATCCATTGACGGGCTAAGAGAGGGGGTGACACCATCGCGGCGCATTTCACCTGATTCAAAAAAGCGTGTCAGAATATCATTGCGATTAGATGCCACGATAAATTTTTCAATCGGCAATCCCATTTGTTTTGCAACCCATCCCGCAAATACATTTCCGAAATTGCCAGTTGGCACGGAAAATGCCACTGATTTATCAGGGGCGCCCACACGCAATGCGCTGGCGAAATAATAGACAATTTGCGGCATCAAGCGTGCCCAGTTGATTGAATTGACAGCTGATAAGCCAACCTCATCACGGAAAGTGCCATCATTGAAGGCCGATTTTACAAGCGCTTGGCAATCATCAAAATCACCCTTTACAGCAATAGCATGTGCGCCATCTGCCATCACAGAGGTCATTTGCTTTTGCTGGACAGGTGAGACACGCCCTTCTGGGAAGAGGATGAACACATCCACAGCCTCGCGCCCTTTAAAGGCCTCAAGCGCGGCTGAGCCTGTATCACCTGAGGTCGCGCCAAGAATGACAGCACGCTTGCCAGCCTTTGTCAGCGCCTTGTCAAAAGCACGTGATAAAAACTGCATCGCATAATCTTTAAAAGCGATTGTGGGGCCTGAAAATAATTCAAGAATATGAAGATTATCATCTGACAAGCTTGTCAAAGGTGCCACATCCTTGTGAGTGAACTCACAGTAAGCATCCGCCGCCATTTCGGTTAATTCAGCTTCTGATAAGATGCCGTCAGTAAAAGGCGCCATGATACGGCCAGCTAGCTCGGCATAGCTTAGATGCTTCATATCTGCGATTTCAGATTTTGTGAATTTTGGCCAGCTTGTTGGCAGGTACAGACCACCATCACGCGCCAAACCATTCAATAACGCTTTCTCATAAGATAAAGGCCCGTCACTGCCTCTTGTGCTGATATAATCCATCTATGCAGTATCCTTATCATTGCGCGCCTTACCAAAACGAAGACGTCCAGCTGAGTGATGATAGGCAAAATACACACCTATCAGCGATAGCGCGATGCCATACCATGTCACAGCATAATTCAAATGAGAATTAGAGACATTGATTTTTAATTCAGCGGCAATTGGCAATTCTAGTTTCTCATCAGGCTTGCGCACAATATCAATATAAAAGCCCTGCTCTGCTTGCGGCAAATCAAGATAGGCGGCGACCTCAACAGGCTTCATTGTGAACCAAAAGCCTGCCTCTGGCTCATTATCTGGGACGAAGTATCCCTGTCTTTGGGCAAGCCTTATGATGCCATCAATGACTTGTGTGTCTGTTGACATTGAAAAAGGTCTTTTTTCAGGGTCGCGATACCCTTCTGATACCCAGCCACGATTAACAAGGAACAAGTCACCCTGCTCTGTTTCAAAAGGTGTGACCACATGAAAGCCTGCATTCCCCTCGTAAGTGCGACCTGTGAGGTAAATGGTTTTATCATGCACATAGACGCCCTTGGCAGAGATGCGTTGAAATTCCACTGGCGCGGCCGCGCTGTCTGGATAGACAGCTTGTGATGTTGCGCGCGTTGTATATTCGGCAATCAAAGCTGTTTTCCATTGCAGGCGTTGCACCTGCCATGTGCCAAGCATCAACAATGTCAGCAAGGCAGGAATGGAAACAAGCGTAGGCCATAATAAGGGGCGAAACATCATGATAGGTTACAATCCTTTTGAGAGTTGTAAATAAGTGAAAAGGCCAGCTGTATGATTATACGGCTGGCCCTTGATTATATATCACTGTGGGTAGTGAGGGATCAACCACCCCACCAATAAACAGCAACGAATAGGAACAACCACACAACGTCAACGAAGTGCCAGTACCATGCAGCTGCTTCGAAGCCGAAATGCTGGTCAGCTTTGAAATGGCCTTTCATGCCGCGCAAGAAGCATACAGCAAGGAACAATGTACCAACCAGCACATGGAAGCCGTGGAAGCCTGTTGCCATGTAGAAGACTGATGGGTAGATGCCATCTGTGAAGCCAAATTGTGCATGGCTATATTCAAGGGCTTGCAGGCCTGTAAATAGCGCGCCCAAGATGATTGTCAGGCCAAGACCAATCATGAAATCACGACGGTTATCTTGGACAATCGCATGGTGCGCCCATGTCACTGTACAACCTGATAGCAACAAGACCAATGTGTTGATCAATGGCAAGTCAAACGGGTCGAATGTGATAATACCTTCTGGCGGCCAGACACCACCGACTGGGAAGAAGGCAGAATCGAAAAACGCCCAGAAAAATGCCACAAAGAACATCACTTCTGAGGCGATAAATAGCATCATGCCATAACGCATACCAATCTGAACGATCGGTGTGTGATGACCTTGATATTCTGCTTCGCGAATAACGTCGCGCCACCACATGAACATCGTCAATAGAACAAGGCCAAGACCTAGTCCCATAATATGTTCGCCATAGGCACGTTCATGCATATACATCACACCGCCAACAGCCGCGACAAAACCGGCGGCTGAGCCAAGAGCTGGCCATGGGCTTGGTTCTACCAGATGGTAGGGATGTTTCTGTGCTCCGCTCATTTTGTTCTCCTTATTGTATTCCCCCCCGGTCCCATGCCGGGCACAAAATAGCTCTAACTTAAATCCGCAAAGAATGTATATGACAAGACGACCTCGTCTACATCCTTTGTATTCTCATCCTGTTTAATGTCTGGATCTAGATAAAAAGATACAGGCATATCAACAGATTCACCAACATCAAGTGTTTGTTCTGTGAAACAAAAACACTCGATCTTCATAAAATAAGGGCCAGCTTTTTGCGGTGTCACATTAAAAGTGGCAGTCCCGCTTGTCGGCTTGTCGGCCAAATTTGTTGCACGATATAAAACCGTGATTTCCTCGCCAGGCACCAATGATACTGGCGGTGTCACAGGCGCAAAGGCCCATGGTAATTTCGGGTTCACATTCGCATCAAAGCGCACAGAGACAGGCGCCAAGTTAAGCGGCGCCTCTTCTGGTGCTGCTTCGGCGCGCTGTGTTGTGCCGCCAAAGCCTGTGACCTGACAGAACAGGCGATAGAGAGGCACAGAGGCAAAAGCCAATCCAACCATAGCAAACACAACCACAGCCAAAGTGGCCAAGGTTGCCCGGTTTCGATTTGAAACCTCGTTTGTTAAGTTGTCTGCTGTATGTGCCATAGACCTATTCAGCTCCTGCCATACGAAGAATTGTGATCAAATAGAACAGAACAGCCAGACCCATGATAAGGCCAAGCACCCAATAATTGCGGCTTTTGCGCATGGCTTGCATTTCTGTGCCTGTCTTTGGTTCTGGTTTTGCGTTATTTGCTGATGGCTTATTATCTGTCATTACATCCCTCCTAGCAAAGCTCTGTCGAGGATAAGACCCAAGAAAATCAGGCTTAGATAATAAAGTGATACTTTGAATAATGGCATTGCCAATTCCAAATTATCTGACCGCTTTAGCTTCCACGCACCATGTAAAAACCAAAGACCCAAAATCGCTGACACAGCGCCATAGATAGCTGAACTCATGCCGATAAAATACGGCGCAACACCCAAAGGCGCTAGAATCAAGGCATAGATGAAGATTTGCTGTTTTGTATCAGCCACACCAGCCACAACAGGCATCATCGGGA
Organism: Alphaproteobacteria bacterium; assembly: GCA_011526395.1. Classification (GTDB taxonomy): domain Bacteria; phylum Pseudomonadota; class Alphaproteobacteria; order Puniceispirillales; family Puniceispirillaceae; genus UBA685. The sequence continues at coordinate 2,181 of WTHW01000250.1, read as the reverse complement.
TGTTAGCCGCCTTGTAATCATCATTTTTAACAAGTGCCAAGGCCCAGAAATGAGGCGGCGTCCAAATAAAGATGATGGCAAATAACAAGATTGATTCAAGGCTGATTGCGCCGCTGACAGCTGCCCAGCCAACCATCGGTGGGAGCGCACCTGCCGCACCGCCAATCACGATATTTTGCGGCGTACGACGCTTTAGCCATACTGAATAAATCACAGCATAAAAGAAAATTGTAAAAGCAAGAAGCCCGCCAGCAAGAAGATTGGCAGAGAGGCTTAGCAATAAAACAGATAAAATAGAAATCACAATCCCAAGCGCAAGCGCTTCTTCGGATTGGACGCGCCCTGATGGGATAGGACGGTCTTTGGTGCGCTTCATGACAGCATCAATATCGCGGTCATACCATTGGTTAATCGCACCAGATGCGCCAGCACCTGCGGCGATGGCAAATAAAGAAATAGCACCAAGTAATAATGATGACATGGTGATTGGTGCCTCATTTGGTGCCAAATACATGCCAGCAAAGCCTGTGAAGATCACAAGGCTCATCACCCGTGGCTTCATCAGCTGAAAAAAGTCACCAGCAGAGGCCACATAATATGGCTCTGCTGGTGAGATTATGTTGTTTGGTGTCTGAGACATCAAGGATACCTTAGCTTATTTCACTTTCGGCAAATCATCAAAGGTGTGATATGGCGGCGGTGATGATACCTGCCATTCCAATGTTGTCGCACCTTCACCATATGGATTATTGGCTGCCTTACGACGAGCGATAAAGGCTTCGGCAATCACCACGAGGAAGATAATCGCACCGATAGCTGAGATATATGAGCCGATTGAGGCAACATAATTCCAGCCTGCAAAGGCATCAGGATAGTCGATATAACGACGCGGCATGCCAGCTAGACCTAGGAAGTGCATTGGGAAGAATGTCAAATTCACACCCACAAATGTCACCCAGAAATGCAATTTCGCAAGACCTTCTGAATATTCATAACCTGTCATCTTGCTGAACCAGTAATAGAAGCCAGCAAACAGACCATAAACAGCACCCAATGATAGTACATAGTGGAAGTGTGCAATCACATAATAAGTATTATGCAAGACAACATCCAAACCAGCATTTGCCAATACCACACCTGTGACACCGCCAACAGTGAACAAGAAGATAAAGCCAATCGCCCATAGCATTGGTACGCGGAATGTCATTGAACCACCCCACATTGTCGCAATCCATGAGAAGATCTTCACGCCTGTTGGGACAGCGATCACCATTGTGGCGGCTGTAAAGTAAGCGCGTGTATCAACATCAAGGCCGACTGTATACATGTGGTGCGCCCATACGATAAAGCCAACAAAGCCAATTGCAATCATCGCATAAACCATTCCCAAATAACCAAAGATAGGCTTTTTCGCGAATGTTGAAATGATATGGCTGACGATACCAAAGGCTGGCAAAATCATGATGTACACTTCTGGATGTCCGAAGAACCAGAATAGGTGCAAGAACAAGATAGGATCCCCGCCACCTTCAGGTACAAAGAATGTCGTGCCAAAGTTACGGTCTGTCAGCAACATTGTAATCGCACCAGCAAGCACAGGCACAGCCAATAGAAGCAAGAAGGCTGTGATCAACATCGCCCATGCAAATAGCGGCATCTTGTGCAATGTCATACCAGGTGTACGCATATTAAAGATGGTTGTGATAAAGTTCGCGGCACCCAAAATTGACGATACACCAGCTAGGTGAAGGGAGAAAATCGCCAAATCCATAGACATGCCAGGTGTGCCAAGTTTGTTTGATAATGGCGGGTAAATTGTCCAGCCAACACCAGCACCACCATCAACCGCAGCAGACATCAATAGCAAGATGAATGATGGCGGCAATAGCCAGAATGAAATGTTATTCATACGCGGGAACGCCATATCTGGCGCGCCGATCATGATTGGAACAAACCAGTTACCAAAACCGCCAATCAGTCCCGGCATCACAACAAAGAACACCATGATAAGACCATGGGCTGTTGTAAAGACGTTCCACATATGACCATCAGACATATATTGAACACCTGGTTCCATAAGCTCCATACGCATGAAGACTGAGAAACCACCGCCAATGAAAGCGGCAATGATTGAGAAGATGATATACATCGTCCCAATATCTTTGTGGTTTGTTGAATAAA
>WTHW01000132.1 GCA_011526395.1 Alphaproteobacteria bacterium | reverse complement strand
TTTTAAAACTGTGTCATTTTTGCAACAGTTTATTTGACTGCAGAGACATCTGGTGAGATATTTCAGATACCGCCTGTCGATATTTTGAATAAATACTGTTAAAATGCGTAAAAGAGCTTTGTGAACCCATATTTCGAAAAAAGACATAAAAACAATGATCAAAGACCTGTTCTCACAAGTGAAAGACCAAATTGAAAAAGCCCGTAAAACAGTTGTTGGCAGTGCAGATATGATCAAGCTTGTGGCTGTATCGAAACAACAGCCAGATGATAAAATCACAGAGGCCTTGGCAACAGGTCATCGTCTTTTTGGCGAAAACCGTGTTCAAGAAGCCACAATGCGCTGGCAGGCACGTAAAAATGAATTTACCGATCTCACTTTGCATCTGATTGGCCCCTTGCAAAGCAATAAGGTATCTGATGCGGTTGCCTTATTTGATGTCATTGAAACCATAGACCGCCCTAAAATTGCTGTCGCGCTGGCAAAGGAAATGGCAAAGCAAGACAAATATCTGCCATGTTTTATTCAGGTCAATACAGGGGATGAGCCGCAAAAATCTGGTATTTCGCCACAAGAGACGCTGTCATTTGTAAACCATTGCCAGTCAGAGCTTGGCTTAAACATCATAGGTTTGATGTGTATCCCGCCACAATCAGAAGAGCCAGCAATGCATTTCGCGCTTTTGAAAAAATTAGCAAAACAAGCAGGCTTGCCTCATCTTTCAATGGGGATGAGTGCTGATTTTGAACAAGCCATTGCCTTTGGTGCTGATTATGTGCGTGTTGGCTCAGCTTTATTTGGTGAGCGTCTACCGCGAATAAATAATGACGATGCCTAAATCTGGCTTAATCAAAGAAATGCCCTGTGCGATCTCTTTTTGTTGCTAGATAATTTTCATTATAGGGATTTGATTCAAGGATAAGTGGCACACGCTCTTTCACTGAAATGCCAAAGGCTTCTAGCTGAGATACTTTTTCAGGGTTATTTGTCATTAATTTTATGTTGGTCACATCAAGCTGCTTTAACATAGCAGCGGCCGGGATAAAGATGCGCTCATCTGTGGCAAAACCAAGCCTGTGATTGGCATCAACCGTATCATGTCCGCCATCTTGCAGACCATAGGCCCTTATCTTGTTCATCAGGCCGATATCACGCCCTTCTTGCGCAAGATATAGTAATATGCCGCCACCATTTTCGGCCATGCGTGAAATCGCTGACTGTAATTGCGGGCCACAATCACATTTTAAAGACCCAAGCACATCACCTGTGACACATTGTGAATGCAATCTGACCAAAGGTGATGGCATGGTATCACCATCTCCAACGATGATGGCGAAATGATCTTCATCACCGCCTTCTGAACGGAACATCACAATTTGAGAGTCAGGCGCGGCTGCAAGAGGTAATTGAGCGCGCGCGCCTTTGGTAATATGCCAATGTGACTGGCTATCATGATGGGCGCTATCAAATGCATGAACGATTGGCAGAGCATACATATTGGCAATATGATTATGATGAAGCGGGTCATCAGATGTCAGATTGGCAATCATCGCTGTTGGCAGAAGCCTTGCTTGGCGCAAGATCTTAGTGCCCAAATCAGCCAAGCTATCTTCTTGTTCACCAAGAAATGATAATGATGGCGGCATCGTCTCAGCGAGGCCGAATGTGATATCAAAAATATCCTGTGTCGATAGGCCATCAACCGGCACAGTAAAGACAGGTCTTTTACCTGGCGCTTTTTTACCAAGCGCTTCGATATGTTGGCGGCGCAAGCATAATAAGGTGGCAGATTGCGCAATCTCTGACATTTGGCCATCATCATAATCATTAAATTCTGCCGCTCGCAAAAGGGCAACACGATTATTGGCGCCTCTAATCAGGATAGGCTCACCACGGCGCAGGGCAGCAAAAGCTTGCGACATACGACGAAAAGATGGAGATATCTTTTGCCGCGTGCGTGCAGAGTCTGTGTTTGTTTGTGAATGATTTTGGCTCATTTTTCTAACCTATTTGCCTTAATGCTTGCACTTATTTCACACCCTACCTAGTCTTTTAAAGACTAGATTTAGCGCAAAGGTACAAGAAATGACAGCCTCAACTTCAAAAATATCACAAACAGTGAGATTGATGATTGTTGATGATGATACCTCTTTGCGCCTTGTCCTTCGTCAACAATTCGAAGCAGAGGGCTTGCGCATTATTCAAGAAGCAGACAGCTTGGCACAAGCCTATCCTATGATTGCTGACTTTAATCCAGATATGGTCTTACTAGATGTGCAATTACCAGATGGTAGTGGCTTTGATATTTGCAAAACATTGCGTGCGCAAGGCTTTGATAAACCTATCTTGATGTTGACAGGCCAAGATTCTGAACAAGATATCATTATGGGCCTTGAGGCAGGGGCAAATGATTATATCGCAAAACCGATGCGCATGGGCGAATTATTGGCACGTATGAAAACCCATTTGCGCCAACATAAATTATCAGATGATGCACGCTTTGATATTAATGGCCTTGATTTTATTCCAAGCGCAAAGACAATTGCCTCGCGTATATCAGCTAGCAAAGTCAAATTGACTGAAAAAGAGACGATGATCTTAAAGCTGTTGAATAAAAACGCCCCTCATATGGTGATGCGAGAAGATATGTTATCAGAGATTTGGGGGTTTCAGAAAGGCTTGACCACTCATACGCTTGAAACCCATATTTATCGTTTGCGCCAAAAATTGGCACGTATTACGGACGAGCCTGTGATCATCACAGCCCAAGATGGCTATCGGCTAGCTGATAAATAATATGTGATGAAATTCTTTACCGATATGGCTGGGGCGGTAGGATTCGAACCTACGATACACGATACCAAAAACCGATGCC
>WTHW01000091.1 GCA_011526395.1 Alphaproteobacteria bacterium | reverse complement strand
CAGTTGTTTAATATATCTGGCAGGGATTTTTAAGTAATTGTTTTCATTGGCTAATTTTAAATCGCTGTGTTTGTTTACATTCTTGCTGCTATTTGCAAGCGTATCTGTCGCTCACCGCTCTTTCGCTGAGGATTTGAAAAACACGCCAGTCTCTTGCCAGAGTTCACCCACTTACTTGCAATTGTATTACAAATTTTCTTGGACGAGTGAGCTGCAATCATCTTACGCAAACATATTTCAGAGCGACTGTATCTCAGCTTCCTATATTGGCAATTTGACAGATGAAATTCGGCAAAGATTAGCGCGTGATAGCATTAGCGTTCAGCAGCTTGTTGTCTTGCCTCAAAAAAATTCTAAAATCATTTCAATTAAAATCATAACCGACAATGATGGTGCGGCAAACGCGCCCGAATTATCTGTATTATTGCCGTTGGCAACGCGCGAGACTGCTTCAGTTATCACATCACTTGAGGTGATTGGAAAGCCGCAAGAGGGTGAAGAGCTTATCGCGCGCTATACAGTGAATGAGACAAATTATCAGACTGGCAATGGTCAATTGAAATTGCAATGGATGCGCGATGGTCAACAAATCGCTGGTGCAACAAAAAGCCGCTATCGCTTACAAAAAGAAGATGTCGGCGCGCAGATAGATGCGTTGCTAACATATAGTGGTAATCAAGCGACATTCACCGATAGCCGAAAAGCACTTGTAAAAGCCCAAATTGTGGCTGCAAATTACCCACCATCCATTGAGGATTTGCGCATTGAAGGCCTTGCAGAAACAGGTCAAAACCTATCTGCAAAATATCGTTTTGTAGATGAAAATGAAGGCGACCGCGAAGGTGAGACTACCTTCATATGGTTGCGTGATAATATTGCCATTCCTGATGCAAATGGCCCTACATACGCATTGAGCGCAAGTGATATTGATAAGCAAATTTCTGTGCGCGTTGAGCCACGCTCCCAAGATGGTCAAACAGGCAAAGCCAGAAGCGCAACATTAGCGCAAAAGGTGAAGCCAAAGGCAGTCATTGCCACCCAAGATGTCGTTGATAATATCATTAAGGATGATAAGCAGAAGACATTTGATGCCGCAGAATTAGAGGCAAAAATTGCAAAACCCACAAAGCGTCCTGACGTTCCCAAAAAAGTGGTGCCTTCAGAAAAAGACGCACCGGCAATCATAATCGCACCGTCTGCGGAAGACAAGAAAGATAAAGCAGAAGAGCCTGTAATCATAGCAGATGATGCGAAAAAAGAAGATGATGATGAGCCAATTTTATTGTCTGAGCCATCACCGCCGCCTGTCATACTAACGCCAGGCTTCGAAATTTTGGCAAGCTCTCCCAAAATCTTCAAAGGTCTTGAGTTTACACCGACAGCTATATTGCTGGAATATGAGCTGAAGCGCTCGCAAGCCGCTGTGACAGGAACGCCGATCACGCTAGAGGCCATAAAATCTGTGTTGGATGAGCTGAACGCCTTGTATCTAGATAAAGGGTTTGAATTATCACGCGCATTATTGCCAGAGCAAACGGTGACTGATGGCATTGTCAAAATTCAACTTGTAGAAGCAACAATTGGCAAAATCGTCTTAGAGAATAGAAAAAATATCAAAGAAGATTTCATTCTTTCTCACTTGGGAATTGATGAGGGTGATTACATATCTCTTCAGACATTAGAGCGTGCTATCCGCACCTATAATTTATCGAATAAGAGTAAATTGGCCACCGAACTAGGCCCTGGTGAGGAATTTGGCCAGACTGATATTTTTGTTGATGTATCAGAGCCTGATAGAGTTGAATTGCCATCTGTGTCTATAAATAACTATGCCAATAAAACTTCAGATTGGCAGCAAAATGCCTTATCCATCACATTGAACAACATGTATGGCATCGATGATGAGACAGCATTATCCTACTCAGATAGTAATGGCTCAAACACGTTTTCCGGTAGTGTGTCAGTGCCAACTGACCATGTAGGAAGCAATCTATCACTTGCTGGCTCAATGTCAGATACCAAAATTGTGGCAGGTTCTGAAGAGACAGTTGGCTATCGCGGTTCCTCTAGCTCATTGGCAGCAACATATTCAACACCAATGCTATTTGGTGATGAATATTCTGTCTATTTATCAGGGTCTTATGGGGTTAGTAAAAGTGATTTGGTTCAGCCTGTCACTGGCGCCATGCTCTCAAAAAGTGAGGTGCGAAAATTCTCGCTGGCGTCTCCTTACAGCTATAATAATGGGACAACAGCCTTCTCAGTCTCGCCATCTTGGCATGTTTTAAATGTTGTCACAAAAATCCCTGAAAAAGATAAATGGATGCAAAAGCTCGATGTTGATTTGAGTGCCTCACATTTCTTATCTGATAAATGGACGCTAAATGGTCGCGGCAAAATGCTCTATACCAATGCCCGTGATATGATCAATATGCCATCAGAAATATTATCTGTTGGTGGCCCGTCTTCAGTGCGTGCTTACCAGCCATCTGAATCTTCTGGCTATCAAGGGTATTTCATTTCAGGCGAATTGCGCACGGATTTGGCTAATTGGGAGCAAATCTCATTGCCAAGCTTTATGCCATCTGCCCAGCCATATATCTTCATCGATCATATGATGGCGCAAACCCAATATAAGGTCAGAAGCAGAGGGGATTATTGGTCAGGTTATGGGGTAGGCTTGCAAATACCTAGTATTTTCAATCTGTTAACCTTTGATGTCTATTGGTCGGAACCGTTAGATGGTGACATCCATGCCAAAGAAAAAGAGTTCTATGAGGATGAGCTGTTCCAATTCTCGCTATCTGCGCGATTCCGCATTCAATAGCCTTGAGATTCAATGTGTGTGAAAAACTTGCAGTAAAGAATCAGAATATGAT
>WTHW01000024.1 GCA_011526395.1 Alphaproteobacteria bacterium | reverse complement strand
CCCGCTGGACGTTATCCAGCATTCTGATCCTGTGGAGCCCGGACTTTCCTCTCGTCGGGCGCAAACCCAACCAGCAGCCATCCAGCCATCTGACCTCATTCGATGTTATGGGCATAACGACACCATTCGTCAAGCATCCGCGCCTGCACGCATGGTCGATGGCTAGCTATTATCTTCTAGCGCTTCTCGTTTCATTTCAACTTCCAGCCAAGCTTCTTCCTTTGCCGCCAGCGCCTCTTTTGCGCGCCCAACATCATCAGCTATCTTCTGATATCCTGCGGGGTCTTTTTGATAAAAATCCATATCGCTTAAGCGCGCTTCTGCTGCCGCAATCTCTGCTTCAAGCGTGGCAATTTCCTTTGGCAGCCTCTCAAGCGCATGCACATCCTTATAGGACAGCCTGTCATTACGCGGGCCCTTTGGCTTCTCCTTCGCAGCTGCCTTTTTCTTGGTGGCTGTTTTATCTGTCTTCGCCTCTTTGGTGCGCCTTGCCAGATAATCATTATAACCGCCAGCATGCGGGATAATTTTTCCCTCACCCTCAAATGCCAAAACAGAAGTGACAGTCCTGTCCAGAAAATCTCTATCATGGCTGACAATCAAAATCGTGCCATCATAATCTGCGACGACTTCTTGCAGTAAATCTATCGTCTCAATATCCAGATCATTTGTCGGCTCATCCAGCACAAGGAAATTATGAGGCTGTGCAAATATCTTGGCGAGCAGCAGTCGGTTCTGCTCACCACCTGACAGGGTTGAGACTTTTTGCGTCATTTTGAAATCATCAAATAAAAAATCACGCAAATAGCTTGTGACATGTTTGGTTTTGCCTGCCACCTCAACACTATCACCCCCATCAGGACATAAGACAGTCCAAGGGGAGGCATCTTGATTTAATGCCTCGCGTGATTGGTCAAAATAAGCTGGCAGAAGGCCAAATCCTTGTTTGACATGGCCTGTATCTGGCGAGGCTTCATCCAATAACACTCGCACTAAAGAAGATTTCCCAACCCCATTTGGGCCCAAAATACCTATCCTGTCACCACGCCTGATACGGGCATTGAAATGATTGACCAGCTGTCTTGTGCCCTGCGGTGTTTCAACCGCGATTGAGATATCTTTGGCCTCTAGCACCACTTGCCCGCCCCCTTCTGCAGGGCCAGTTGTCATTGACATGGCCTTGGCTGTGATGCCGCCTTCTCGTGCGCGCTGGATACGCAAATTTGCCAATTCGCGCAAGCGTCCTTGATTTCTTTTGCGCCTTGCAGAGATGCCTTGGCGTGACCATCTTGTCTCTTCTGCAATACGCTTATCTAATTTGGCGAGCCTCACAGCTTCTTCTTGTTCAATCGACTCTGCCCAATCTTCGAACTGATCAAAGGGGCCATGGCGGCTTCGCAATTTGCCTTGATTGATCCAAATCATCCCATTGCCAAGCGCGCGCAAAAAGGCGCGGTCATGCGAGATAAGAACAAGCGCGCCTTGCCGCTCTCGCAATAGCCCCTCCAGCCATTCAATCGTTGGCAGATCAAGGTGGTTTGTCGGCTCATCCAGCAACAAAACATCAGGGTTTTTCACCAATGCCCGCGCCAGCGATGCCCGCCGCGCCTCACCACCAGACAGCCCCTCTGTCAGGCGCGCAGGGTCCATCCCCATACGTTGCAACACAGCCTCAGCGCGATAGATCTCATGGCTATCTTCCAGCCCCTCAGCCACATATGAGGCAAGAGACATGACCCCCTTAATAATCGGCACCTGCGGCAGGTAGGCTATCTCAGTGCGCGGTGCCACCCACCGCTCACCTTCATCAGCTTCAACCGTGCCTGTAATCAGCTTCATCAAACTAGATTTACCAGCCCCATTGCGCCCGACTAACGCCAGCCGCTCACCTGCATGAATGGATAAATCCACATGACGAAGCAGCCATCTGTCACCCAAATTGACGCCCATATCAGACAGCGTTAATAACGGAGTTTGTGCCATGCGAAACTGACCTTATGCGTTGCTAGAAGACTGGATTTGCGCGCGCATAAGCTCATAGGCGCGATTGATACGTGCCAGCCTATCAGTGGCGGCATCAATAAATTCAGCTGGCATCCCTTTGGCAATCAGCTGATCAGGGTGATGGTCTTTTGCCAACTGCATCCATGCCGCTCTGACCTCTGCTAGCGAGGCTGTTTTTGCCACACCCAACACCTGATGGGGCGGTGCGTCATCACTGGCATATATCTCTGATAATCTCTCAAAATCAGCCTCATCATAGCCAAAGATATCTGCCACTTCGCGCAAATAAGCCCATTCAGGCTCGCTTATCTCTTTATCAGCGCGCGCAATCACAAATAATAATTCCAGCAACTGCTCCAAAATAGGGGCTTTTTGCCCGAATAAAGTCACAGTTTGTTTGGCATAGGCTTGAAAGCCATCTTGTGTCTGACGTGCTAGATCCCAAAATTTGGCAACCTGTTTGATATCTTTTTCAGGGATATGAACACGCGCACGAAAGGCTTTGATCTCTGCGGCTGTCACAACCCCATCTGTCTTTGCCATTTTTGCAGACAGCGCGATGACAGCGACCGTAAAGGCAACATTGCGTGTTTGTTCAGGCGCAACAACTTGCTTCAGCCCGCGTTCAGCCACATGGCCAGCCGCCGCACCCAGCAAGGCGCCAATCGGACCGCCAAGCGCAAAGCCTGCTGTCCCGCCAATGATAATGCCCCAGATTGTCATGCTTTGTTTTAGCCCTAGCTCTGACCATAAAGCAAGTTGCCATCATGGTGATTTTTGTTATTTTGACACAATCCAAACCAATCACCCAGAGACAGGTTAACAGACAGGTAATAAGAGGCACGCCTTATGACACAACCATCAGATGCCATCATATATGATTATACGGGTCTGAAAT
>WTHW01000096.1 GCA_011526395.1 Alphaproteobacteria bacterium | reverse complement strand
TATTGGCATGATGATATGTTGTGGTATGGCCCTTGCGGCATTGGCTCAAATTACCGCTGGGATGGGTTTGTTAAAGATCACCGTGAATCATTCCTGATGGCTTTCCCTGACAGAAAAGGTGGCAATCATTATTGCCGCATTGGCGAGGGCAATTATGCCGCTGTCTCAGGCTGGCCATCAATGACTATGACTCATAAAGGTGATTATCTTGGCATTGCTGCAACCAACAAGGCGATGACATTGCGTGTGATGGATTTCTATCGCGTTGCAGATGGCAAGATTATGGAAAATTGGGTGCTTCTTGATTATGGCCAGCTCTTTGAGCAGATGGGATTTGATATCTTCAAAGCGCATCAGGATATGGACTAACCTGTTATGAGGATTGATGCACATCACCATCTATGGGATCTATCAGCTGTTCATTACCCATGGCTTATGGCCAAAGGCGAAGTGCGGTTTTTTGGTGACCCTGCGCCGATTGCACGTGATTATCTACTGCCAGAATTCACCGCAGATGCAACCGCACATGGTTTTGAAGGCTCTGTGCATATCCAAGTGGGCGCCGCAGACCCTCTTGCCGAAGCCACATGGGTTGATAACATTGCCGCCCAATCATCATGGCAAATGCGCCAAGTTGCCTTTTGTGACTTAACAGCGCCTAGCCTTGCTGATGATTTGGACAGATTATGCGCCTTGCCATCTGTTGTGGGGGTGCGCCAGATTATTGGCCGCGCGCCCGGCGAAGATGCCCTTACTGGCACACGCGATCTTATCACATCTCCTGCCTTCCTTGCCGGCCTTGAAAGGCTTGCTGAAAAGGGGCTTAGCTTTGATTTGCAATTATTGCCAGAACTGATGGCACCTATGGCAGAGATTTTATCAAAAGTCCCAGACCTGAAAGTCGCCCTATGCCATGCAGGGTCACCATATGATCGAAGCGATGAGGGCCTCTCTTATTGGGCAGGTGAGCTTGCCCATCTATCAGCCCTGCCACAGGTGAGTGCCAAATTATCAGGTCTAGGCATGTTTGCGCATGGCTGGCAAAAAGATGATTTTGCCCCGATCACCAAATCTGTGATGGATCAATTTGGGGCAAGCCGTGTGATGTTTGGCTCAAACTTCCCTGTCTGTTCTCTGACCTCAGATTACAAGACATTGATTGAAGCGTACGAGCATTTGATCCCACAAGCCTCATGGGATCAAATTTTCCATAAAACAGCCGCAGATTTCTACCGCTTCTAGCCGTCTAGCAAGCCGCGCTCATTCAGCACTTTGCGCGCCGCACGGAAGCATTCCAATGATTGTGGCACACCGCAATAAATGCCAATCACATGGATAATCGCTCTGATTTCCTCAACACTGACACCATTTGTGACAGCGCCATTACAATGCACTTCAAATTCATGCATTTTGCCAAGCGCGCCGATCATAGCCAAATTCATCATAGAGCGTGTTTTGGGATCAATCGTCTCATCACCCCACCCAAAGCCCCAGCACCAAGCTGTCATCGCTTCTTGGAAAGGTCTTGTGAAATCATCTGCAGCCGCTAGATTTTTTTCTACATATTCTGCGCCCAAAGTCGCTTTGCGCTTTGTTAATCCAAGCTCAAAAAGTTTCTTATCCATGATGGTATCATCCCTCAAACTGATGTGATGCAAAAAAACAATGCCTCATTACTGCCGCCTTTATCCATCGCTGGCAAGCATGATGTGGAATAATTGGCAAAGCTGTCGCATTTGAGCTTGCATGCGGACAAAAACCCATCGCACACTAGGCGCAGTGATAATCTAGTTATTGAGTGATGTCCTATGACAACAAAGCCGCTTTATATTGATAATTTGCAATATGTGAATTGGCAGCCATCCCATTTCCAAGAGATGAAGGACGGCCAGCTATCAGCTGTTCATGTGACCATCTGTTATCATGAGACATTTCGCGAGACAGTGGCGAATTTTTCGCGCTGGAATAAATGGTTCGAAGCCTATCCAAACAGGCTGATGCGCGGCCTGACCGGTGATGATGTGCGCACCGCTCATGCCACTGATAAAACAGCGATTATTTTCGGCTTCCAAAATTGCGCCCCTATCGAAGATGATATCGGCCTGATTGAAATCTGCCACCAGCTTGGCGCACGTTTCATGCAATTATCCTATAATAACCAATCCCTGCTTGCGACTGGCTGTTATGAAGATGAAGATCCCGGCATCACCCGCTTTGGCAAGCAAGCCATTGCCGAGATGAACCGCGTGGGTCTTGTAGTGGATATGTCCCACTCTGCTGATCGCTCCACGCTAGAGGCGATTGATATCTCATCACGTCCGATTGCGATCACCCATGCGAATCCGCATTGGTGGCACCCAGCACGTCGTAACAAAACACATGAGGTGATAAAGGCGCTCACCGATGCTGGCGGCATGATTGGCTTTTCGATTTACCCCCACCATCTCAAAGGTGCAACAGATTGCTCATTAAATGATTTTTGCGAGATGATTGCCCGCGCCGCAGATGCTTATGGCATTTCCTCACTCGGTATTGGCTCTGATTTATGTCAAGGACAGCCAGACAGCGTTGTTGAATGGATGCGTAATGGTCGCTGGTCAAAGACAATGGATTATGGCGAAGGCTCAGCTGATAATGCGGGATTTCCGCCACAGCCAGACTGGTTCGAGACCATCAAGGACTTTCCAAATATCGCAAGCGGCCTATCTTCATATGGGTTCAGTGATGATGACATTGCCGCTGTGATGGGTGGTAACTGGCTTCGGTTTTATGATGATAATTTTGGCCCCGCAAAGGGCTAAGAATTTAGGTGTGTTAAGGAGAGGGTATGAGCCAGCAAACTGATAATATTTGTGTCTCTGATAAAAGCCTGTCTTTGCGTGCGCCATCTGATGTGATGCGCTTACCCGCACTTGGTGCCAGCTTCCCGCATCGTTTGTCATTTAAACGCACCATGATCCGCAAATTACATGAACAAGCCGCACAGCTAACCATCACAGATAAACAGCTTGATGAAAATGGCTATGGTCATATTGTCTTATCTATCCCCTTTTGCGGCCGCACTTATTCACTTATCGGCTACAGCCGCGCACTCGCAGATGAAGATCGCACTGACCGCGTGATTGCCACCGCATGGGATGCCAGCTTTTGCCTGTTTGACGGCGTGCCAACATCTGAAGATATCTCTTATCTATCTGATGAGGTCACACATCAAGAAGCAGGGCGCTATCATGAGCGCGTGATGACCCTATCACGCGCCAATAAATCAGTGCGCCTCTTTGCGCATGTCATCGATGCCTTATCATCTGGCCACCAGCCAGATCATGAGATGATTGCCAAAATCGGCTATTTAATGCGCACCACCGCTGTTTATGGCAATGGCAAATTTGGCATCGCAGACAGAGATATCATCAAAGGATATGACGGCCTTGATGGGCCATTCCGCGCTGAGATGTTGACTGTCTTTTTAATCCGCGAATTCACCTTCCAGCTCGTCAATCACTGCGCCAGAGCCAAAGGCGGGGATAAAGCTGTCAGCCTGTCAAATGCTATGTGCCGCAATTTGGGTGTTGGCAATTCCACTGGACTTGGCATGGCGCCTTTTTTAATTCATCATCCAAACCTGTTCCATAGCTGGATTTTGGTGCGTGAGACAGCGATTGCACGAAGCCGCCATATCGCTGAGATTGATACAGCGCGCCAGCAAAAATATCTAAAACTCTACCACCGCATCCAATCCCATCTCGCCCAATGGCAGGTGGATGATGAAGGCTATCAGATAATCATCGCTGGCCTCATAAAAGACTGGCAGGATTTATCAGATGAGATAAGCGCGCTCCTCTCATCACCCTATCCTTTTGAGGCACTGATGAGGCGCGCTGAAAAAGGGGGAGATGATTTTGCTGCCCTGATGGCCTCATTTGTGATGGAATATATCCCAGAGGTCACAGACGGCCTCGAAGATTGCATGACACAAGCAAGGGCGCCGCAGCTAGAGCCAAAAATGCCAATCAGCGCTCTATCAGCCCTCATCGAAAAACATTATCAATGGGCGCTTGACCTTGACCTTGATGCGCCGGCAAGCCGCCAGCAATTCTGGTATGTCTCAGAAGAAAAGCTAGAACCACGTCTTGGTAATGCCTTTGAAGAAGAAGGGCAAAGCCGCGAGATGCCATTTGCGATGGCTTATTATATCGCAGATCTAAAAGCCGCTTGTGCTGATATGCCAGATGATATGATGGTGGCTGAATTGCTGATGAAGCATCCACACTTGCGCTATATCGTGCGTCGCATTCAAAATGTCGATCATTTCCCTTATGCCGAAGTGCATGGCAATTTAGTCGGTGCTGATTGCCGCCCGATTGATTTATTGCGCTGTAAATTATCATTCTTTGGTGCCTCAAAATTTGACCCACGCTCTGACAGATGGACACGCATCACGCTGTATCAGGGCGCGCCAATAGCGGCTGATTTGCATCATGATGATGCAGATGATTGGGCGTTTTGGGTCGTGCAATAAGACAAAGTTAAGATAAGGTCATCACATGCCAAGCCTTTCTGTAAATCAGCTTGTCTCAGAGACACGCAAAGCCATGCTTGGCAAGGGGTTTTCCTTTGGTGTTGCTGATGATATTGCCTTTGCTGTGGGTCATTTGGCACGCTATAACATCGCCCCTTCTGCTGAGATTATCCATCTCTTGCAAGCCCCGTTAAAAAACACGCCCCAGCCTGCCAGTCATCAAGATGATGCAATCATCACAAATGCTGATAGTGATATTGCGGATGTGATGGCGGCAATTGATTTGGCAGATGCCCACGCTGTCTCTCGCCTTGTGCTTGTCGGCCTGTTATATCCGCAACTCTCACTGGCACTCATCTCACTTCGCCAATCCCCGCCAACTGGCTCATGGGCAGGGCAAGATGGTGCGCCCTTACCTCACTTATTCACATCATCACCGGGCGATATCACATTATACCGCAACAGCTTTTTGCCAGAGGCGCAAAGTGACTGGCCAGCGCGCATTGATATCGACCAAGATGCCTATGAGCACCTAAAAGAATTCGCGCACCATACTTATGTGCCATCATCTGCCAAATCACGTGAAGCTGGCGCAGGTGCGGGATTAAATGATAATGATTAACATACCACTAACAACAAGATTGGGATAAAGGCTATGACCACCACACCGCTTACTTTGCAAGAGATTGAATCACTTGCCAAAACAACATTATTGGCAAATGGCTGTGATGAAGAAAATGCGGCCGCCATCGCAGATACGATTGTGCGTGCTGAACGTGATGGCTCAACCTCTCATGGTTTATTCCGCTTGCCGGGCTATGTGAAATCCATGCAATCAGGTAAAGTCAAAGGCGATGCCCGCCCTGTGATTGAAAATAAATTGCCAGCGATTGTCTCAGTTGATGGCGCACATGGTTATGCCCCTTACAGCTTGCAATGCGCGTTGCCTGTTCTGGCAGATGCCGCCCATAAAACAGGCATTGCGGCGATGCGCCTTTATAACAGCTACCATTTCGCCGCCCTATGGCCAGAGGTTGAATATCTTGCTGAACAAAATCTTGTTGGTTTGGCATGTACCTGTTTCAAACCATCAGTGGCACCAGCTGGCGCAACACAGGCCTTTTTTGGCACAAACCCACTTGCCTTTGCATGGCCACGTGTGGGCGATACACCTGTTGTCTTTGATATGGCAACATCACGCCTTGCCAAGGGTGATGTCATGCTTGCCGCACGTGATGGTCATGATTTACCAGATGGCACAGGTCTTGGTCCCGATGGCCAGCCAACGAACGATCCGAACGAAGTGCTAAAAGGGGTGCTTCTTCCGTTTGGCGGCTATAAAGGCTCTGCGATTTCTATGATGGTTGAATTGCTTGCTTCTGCGCTGACAGGTGATCAATTCTCTTACGAGGCAGAATTGCAAGATAATAATGATGGCGGCCCTGCCAGAGGCGGCGAGCTTATCATCGCCATTTCACCTGAATTAATGGCAGGTGACGGCTGGGCAGATCACTCACGCGCCTTCCTTGACAAAATGGCCTCATTCGATGGTGTGCGTATGCCAGGTGCGCGCCGCCATAATAACCGCCAAGATACTGGCACAAGACAGATTAATACAAGCTTGGTTGAGACCATTCGCGGCCTATCATAAGAGGCGGTTGGCACCAAAAAATTATCAAAAAGGGTCTGACTTTCAGACCCTTTTTTTCTTTTTTTAACGAAGCGAAAAAAAACCATACTTCTTTTTTAAAAATCGTCTATACTGCTGGTCTGTTTATTCAGTGGTCTCTAATATAAAAGTTGGGTTGCAATGGATCTGCGTCGCTGGCAGCAAGACATCATAGACGGTCTTCCAGATATTCTAAAAGCGCATAGACGCTTTATCATCAAGGCGCCAACAGGGGCTGGCAAAACCGTTCTTGCCTCCCAGATCATCTCACAATTCTACGAAGGCAAAAAAGTCATCGTGCTTTGTCACAGGCTTGTGTTACTTGAACAGCTAGAACGCGCGCTTGGGCGCGAGCATCGCGTGCAAAAGCTGAATCTGACCAAGAATGAAAAGCCATTCACAGATTATGAAGTGCTATTATCAACCAGCACCAGAGCTAAAGATATTCTTGATGATGCTATCAAACAGGCAGATTTGCTGATCATTGACGAAGCGCACCGCGTCTCGCCAAATGGCACAGGTTATAAGCGTATTTTGGATTGCTTTAACGAGCATGGCAAAGATGATGCTCATATGATTGGCCTGACCGCCTCACCAGAGCGCAGAACAGCTGATCAGCGTGACCAGCTATCACTTGCCTTTGATGCGATTATTGATGGCGCTGATATGAACCAGCTATTTGATGATGGCATTTTGGTGCGCCCACGCTATCGCCCGCACTTTATCCATGATTTGGATTTGGGTCATATTGATGTCTCATGCGGTGATTTCCCTGTGGCGAAATTGGCGCCTGCCATTATCAAATCATCTATGATCAGCCACGCTTGTGATATCTATCTTGAAGAACGCAAGAACGTCGTCCCTAAACCAGTCTCAGCTTGGTTTTGCCCAGATGTCACAGTGGCCGAGACAACCGTCGAAGCGATACAAGAACTGGATATCTCAGTGGAACTCATCACAGCCCAAACCCCTATCAAAGAGCGTATGGCCATGCTCAAAGCGCACGAAGATGGCGAGGTCGAAGCCATCGTCTCTGTTGGCGTATTGGCTGAAGGCTGGGATAACCCGCATTGTAATATCATCGTCCATATGCGCCCCACACTCTCAAAGGTCTTATGGGGACAATCTGTTGGGCGTGGGCTTCGTGCCGCCCCGAATAAAGATAGCTGTGTGGTGATTGACGTCTCCTCAAACTGGTCAACTTTTGGGCCAGTGGAACAATTGCAATGGTCATTATGGTCACATCGCGGCTCTTATATGAAATTCAAAAATCGCTTTGAATGGATTGCACAACAGCCTGTGGATGAACAAAAGAGCTATTTTTTATGTGATCAAAAACAACCAAGCGGCCTTCGTTGCTCACATGTTTACCTGAAAAATAAATTTGAAGATGGCGGTTGTCCTGTTTGCGGGTCCCTGTCAGCGATCGATATTCATAAAGAGCAGAAAATGGATAGCTCTGTGAATGATATCGGCCTGCACCGTCTATTCTTTGAGCGTATTCCAGCCATTTATGGCGAGATGAATCACTCTATCTGGCGCACGCTTGGTCAGACAGCATGGACAGGCAGTGAAAAGCCAGAGCTTATCTTCCTTGCTTTTTGTAAAGCATTTGCGCTGGTATCAGGCGAGCCATCACATACTGATTCTGAATTCTGGAAATTGACACTTGATGGCGAGGCGGCGGTGCGCAAATTCCTCGTGGAAAACCGCCTGCAAATTGTCAAAGCAGAAGAGATGAACCATGCCATCCTTGTGGATGGCCTCATGCATGGCCGCAAAATCAGAGCGCTGCAAGCCAATCACGGCATATTATTATGTGGTGAATTGTTCGAAGGGCTAGATGCTGATATGCTAGAGCGCAAATATCAACGTGCTTTACAAATCATTGAACGATTGGCGGTTATGGGATGCTCATCTCAGGATAATCTGCCATATTTCAAAGCTAAAGATATTATCGGCTAATTCCATAACGGCTTCATCGAGGGATATAATGACAAAACAGACCCTAATTGCCCCATCCATTTTATCAGCGGATTTCTCAAAATTAGGTGAGGAAATCACAAGCATCGACAAAGCAGGTGCTGATTGGATTCACCTTGATGTGATGGATGGCCATTTTGTGCCGAACCTCACCTTTGGCCCACCGATTATTAAGGCTGTGCGTGGCACATCTGATAAATTCTTCGATGCGCATTTAATGGTCTCAAACCCTGATGTGCTTCTTGATGATTATATTGGTGCTGGCTGTGATGGCGTCACAGTCCATATCGAAGCCTGCACCCATCTTGATAGAACCTTATCAGCTATCCGCGAGAAGGGCGCACGTGCCGGCGTCTCTCTTAACCCGCACACCTCTATCGAGGGGCTAAGCTATGTTCTCGACAGGCTTGATCTGATTTTGGTGATGAGTGTCAATCCAGGCTTTGGTGGCCAGTCTTTCTTGCGCTCTCAACTTGCCAAAATTGCGGCGATTAAAGAGCTGATTGGCGATCGCCCGATTGATATTCAAGTCGATGGCGGCGTCACAGCTGATAATGCTGGCGAGGTCATTGGCGCAGGCGCAAATGTCCTTGTCGCTGGCTCAGCTGTCTTCAAAGGTGGCCCTGATCACTATGAAGCCAATATCGCTGCCCTGCGTGCCTAAGATTACAAACTAGAAGTTAGTATTCTTTTAAGATCAAAGCCATTTTCAAACATAAGTGATAAGGCTAGGGTGCTGTTAGTTTAAAGCAGTCTTAAAACCGGTTTTATAAAGGGTAATCTTATGGGTTTATTGGTTGATGGTGTCTGGTCTGATGCATGGTATGACACAAAGGCATCTGGCGGTAAATTTGTCCGTGACGTGGCACGTTTTCGTAATTGGGTTACCAAAGATGGCACAGCTGGCCCTTCTGGCGAGGCTGGCTTTAAAGCAGAAGCAAATCGCTATCATCTTTATGTCTCTTATGCCTGCCCATGGGCGCACCGCACCTTAATGTTCCGCCACCTAAAAGGGCTCGAAGATATCATTGATATTTCAGTTGTTCACCCATTGATGCTTGGTGATGGCTGGACGTTTGAGACTGATTTTAATGGCGCAACAGGTGACACCCTTATGGGCAAGCCCTTCATGCGTGATATTTACACAGCCTCTTATGATAAAACCTCAGGTCGTGTGACAGTGCCTGTTTTGTGGGATAAAAAACAAAACTGCATTGTCTCAAATGAATCATCTGAAATCATCCGCATGTTAAACTCAGCCTTTGATGATATCACAGGTAACAGTTATGATTTCTGGCCTGCTGAGATGCGTGATGATATCGAGGTGATGAACGAGAAGATTTATCACAACGTCAATAATGGTGTGTATAAATCAGGTTTCGCCACCTCTAAGGAAGTCTATGAAGAGGCTGTCACAGCTGTCTTTGAGACCTTAGAGGTGATGGAAATCCATCTCTCTAAAAACCGTTACCTCATGGGTGCGCGCCTCACAGAAGCTGATATCCGCTTTTTTGCCACGCTCATCCGGTTTGATCCAGTTTATGTGGGGCATTTTAAATGTAATTTAAAACGCATTTATGA
>WTHW01000094.1 GCA_011526395.1 Alphaproteobacteria bacterium | reverse complement strand
GTTGGGTATTTCTGCATCATATTTGAACTTACTCGAAAATAATATGAGGCCCGTTACAGTTCAGCTTCTTTTCAAACTTGGTCAGACATATGACATTGATTTAAGAGATATGGCAGAAGATGACTCTGCTAGAACAACAGCACGATTGATTGAGATCTTTGCAGACCCCATTCTCGCAGAACAATCATTTACAAGGCGCGATATTCAACAGCTTGCACAAAATCAACCAGCAGCAGCAAACGCTATTTTAGCATTGTATGACTCCTATGAGAGCATGAAATCTGCGGCGAAACAGGAAAAGGGTGAGCTAGAAACGCGAAGCCTGCCCCGCCCAGCAGAAGAAGTCCGCCAGTTTTTGGAACAATCAGAAAATCATTTTCCAACATTAGAAAAAGCGGCAGAGACATGCGCAAAACAGGCCGGCTTAAAATCTGGTCAATATTTCGCAAATCTATGCTCTTTTTTACAAGAAAAGTTTGCTACAAAAGTACGCATCATGCCGGTTCATGTCATGGGACATATGTTGCGTCATCATGATTTACACCGCTCACAACTAATGCTTTCAGAAATCCTAGAGGACTCGCAGCGTGTGTTCCATCTTGCCTCACAGCTTGGCATTATGGCGTATCATAATGTGATCTCAGATATCATTGAAGATTCTGGAATTGACAACCTTGAATCTCGTCAATTACTTCAATCCTCTCTTGCCGGCTATTTTGCAGGTGCACTGATGATGCCTTATGACAACTTCCTGAAATCTGCGCAAGAAACAAGGCATGACATTGAATTATTGGGCAAACGTTTCTCTGCTAGCTTTGAGCAAATCTGTCATCGCTTAACCACCTTAAATAGCCCTAGCGCTAGAGGAATTCCCTTTTTCTTCTTGCGCGTTGATGAAGCCGGATACATCTCAAAGCGCTTATCTGCCGCTGGATTTGAATTCGCTCGTTATGGCGGCGCTTGTGGCAGATGGATACCACATCAGGCATTTCGTGTTCCGGGCGCCACCCATGTTCAATTAGCTGAGCTAGATGAGGGGCAGAAATTCTTTACACTTGCCCGCACCGTTGTCCAGCCACGCACTGGCCCCACTCATCATGGCACGCCGCTTTTTGCAGTCGCGCTTGGATGTGAGATGAAACACGCAAAAGACATCACGATGGCAGACAGCTTGCTAGCCGCAAAAACACCGTCCATTACGCCGATTGGCCTTGCATGTCAGTTGTGTGAAAAAGCAGACTGTCAGCATCGCGGCGCACCACCTGTTGGTCGCAGCTTACGCTTTGATACTTATCGCAAGCAATCTGGCTTATTTGATTTTGGCGCTTAATCAGACTTTGGCAAGCGTGTTAAAAAAGCAGCGGCAGCGGCAGAAAATTGCTCTGGCAGCTCGGTTTCATCTTTCACATTGCCCAGTGAATTCGCCATTGCTTTTCCAAGTTCAACACCAAATTGATCAAAGCTATTTACATCCCACAGGAAGCCAGATGCAATTGTAATATGCTCATATAGCGCGAGCAGTCGCCCGAGGGCGTAAGGCGTTGTTGCGCGCCAGCTTATAAAGCTAGTTGGTCTGCCACCTTCAAAATGACGGTGAGGTTCTTGCTCATTATTTTGCCCTTGCGCAAAAGCTTCAGCTTGCGCCAAAGCATTTATCACAAGCATGCGATGACTATCTTGCCATTCATCATCGTTATAATCTGGAATAGGCTGTAACGGCACCAATATATCAAGCGGGCATGTATCTACACCTTGATGCAAAGCTTGGAAAAAGGAATGTTGCGCACCCGTGCCAGCTTCGCCCCATATGATTGGCGCTGTATGGTAATCAAGGCGACTACCAGAGCGATCAACTGACTTTCCATTTGATTCCATCTCGGTTTGCTGTACCCATTTTGTAAAATCAGACAGGCGCTGATCATAGGCCATAATGCCATAAGCAGCATGATGTTTCACGTTCCTGTAATAGATACGAATGCCAGCCATCATAATTGCAAGATTGTCACGTGATGGCGTGTTGCGCACATGCTGGTCCATATCATGCGCGCCTTTCAGAAATTCAAAAAAAGCACGCGTGCCTATCGCAACCATAATAGGCAGTCCTACCGCTGACCATAGTGAGTAACGGCCACCAATGCCGTCTGCAAAACCAAATATGCGATCTCGTTCCACGCCCCATGCTTCTGCTTTTTCTGGCGCCGCTGTCACGGCCGCAAAATGTCTATCAGCAGAACAGCCTGCTTTTGTCAGCCAAGCCCGCGCCAAAGCCGCGTTTTTCATCGTTTCCTGAGTGGTAAATGTCTTAGAGGTCACAATAAACTGCGTTCTTTCAGGCGTGGCATTCTGCAAAATATCGTGAAGATGACTTGGGTCGACATTCGATACGAAATGAATCTGCGGCCCGTCATGAAATGGCGCAAGCGCTTTGGTGACCATTGCAGGCCCTAAGTCAGACCCACCAATACCGATATTTATGACATCTTTAATTGATTTATCTGCCCGAATGACATCACTGAAAATTGCTATTTTACGTGCATCATCACCAGATAAAGCTTCAGCAGTGCGGCATGCCATATGCAGAACGCTTCGCTGCTCGGTTATATTCATAATCTCGCCAGCAAATAGCTTTTCAAACTGGCCTTTGACATCTGCCTCATCAGCAAGACTTGCAAGCATATCCAAAGTTTGCGGCTCAATCATATGGCGCGACAAATCAATCACCATATCATCAAGGGTAAGGCTCAATGCTTTTTGACGCTCAGTATCTGATTTCACATCATCAAAACGAATATGATTTATTTGCTCTGCATGTTGTGTCAGTAACTCAAAAACAGCATTGTCAGTGAGACGCATGATATTACCTCTTTGTGATGCGATATTTATAATTGAGATGCCGCTATCGCACGCTCTGTGATTTTTGCAAAATCTTTATTTGCAATATCTTGGCGTGTTGCAAGCCAAGAACCACCCACACACATGACATTATCAAGCGCCAAGAAATCACTGGCTGTTTGTTGTGTTATACCACCAGTAGGACAGAAGGTGATTTGCGGCAACGGGCTAGCAAGAGACTTCAAAAATGGGGCGCCACCTGCTGGCACAGCAGGGAAGAATTTTAAAGTATCGAACCCTTGCGCGCATAATGACATGGCCTCGCTAGCGGTGCTTGCGCCCGGCAGCAAATCAAGACCCACATCTTGACATTCGTCAATCAGAGATTGTGTCGCTCCTGGACTAACAGCAAAGACCGCCCCTGCATCAAGTGCTTGCCTTGCATGCTCGCCATCTAGCACTGTCCCTGCACCAATGACCATATCAGGACAAGATTGTGCAATTTCACTCATCGCTTTGAGCGCGGCGCTCGTCCGCAATGTCACTTCAATTGTGTTGATGCCACCTTCCAAAAGAGCATTTGCCAACGGCACTGCATCATTTGCATCATCTATGACGATGACAGGCATGACGGGGCCAAGAGATAAAATAGAACGAAGATTTGCCATTTATATTTCCTATCTTATGACTAACATAATTTCAGGCCGCCACCTTTTTCTGCTGAGCCAACATTAGCGCGATAATCCTGGAACAGTCCGCGCCCAAAACCAGCGGCATTCATTGACTTATAGTTTGTTATAGCGTCTCTTTGACCAAGCGGCGCGTCAGTTGTCATCTCACCAGTTATAGCGTTAATGGTAACCATATCGCCGTCTCTTAGCTGGCCAATTGGGCCACCCAATGCCGCCTCTGGCGTGACATGAATAGCTGATGGGACCTTTCCTGAAGCGCCTGACATGCGTCCATCAGTCAATAAGGCAACTTTATGCCCATTATCCTGCAAGATCGATAACAAAGGTGTTAATGAGTGTAATTCTGGCATGCCTGTTGCTGCTGGACCTTGTCCACGCACCACAACAACCACATCACGGTTGAGATTGCCATCTTCAAAAGCAGCTTTCACCTCTGCTTCTGTTTCAAATATCATAGCTGGCGCAGTAATCACATGACGCTCTTTGGCAACAGCAGAAATTTTCATAACGGCACGACCAAGATTGCCTGATAACATCTTCAGACCACCATTTGCGGCATGCGGGTCATCACAATATCGCAATATATCCGTGTCGAGTGATTTGGTTTGTGCAGGTCTCCAATCAAGCCCATTATCAGCTAACATCGGCTCTGTCACATAATCTGAGAGCTGATTACCCCAAATGGTTTTTGCATCTCCATGAAGCAGACCTGCTTGCAACAACTGATTTATAACAAACCCCATACCACCAGCGGCATTAAAATGATTTACATCAGCGCTGCCATTTGGATATAGCCTTGCCAATAAAGGCGTCACTTCTGATAAACGGTCAAAGTCATCCCAGTTGAGGATGATACCAGCTGCGGCCGCCATAGCAGGTAAATGAAGGGCATGGTTTGTCGAACCACCCGTAGCATGCAACCCAATAATGGCATTCACAAATGACTTCTCGTCAATCACTTCAGCTATAGGGCGAACATCGTTACTTTTTCTAGAAATGCTTATGGCTTGCTTGGTGGCTTCGATTGTGAGTGCGTGTCGCAAATCTTCATGCGGATTGACAAAGGTGCCACCTGGCAAATGAAGCCCCATGATCTCCATTAACATCTGGTTGGAATTTGCAGTCCCATAAAACGTACATGTACCTGCACCGTGATAAGCAGACATTTCTGCTTTCAGAAGCGCATCCCTGCCGACTTCGCCTTTTGCAAAAGCCTTGCGGATAGCTGCTTTTTCATCATTTGGCAGCCCTGAAGGCATTGGTCCTGCTGGCACAAATATGACTGGCAGATGACCAAAGGACAATGCCCCCATCACAAGACCTGGAATAATTTTATCACAAACACCAAGACATAGGGCGCCGTCATAGACTCCATGTGATAACGCAATCGCAGTAGACATCGCGATCACATCGCGAGATGCCAAAGATAGCTCCATACCGGGACGACCTTGCGTAACCCCATCACACATTGCTGGCACACCACCAGCCACTTGTGCTGTAGCACCGTTCTGACGAGCCGCCGCGCGTATCATTTGTGGATAAGTCTCAAAAGGCTGGTGCGCTGAAAGCATGTCATTATAAGCTGTCACAATCGCAATGTTGGGCTTATCACTATTTGACAAGCCTGTAATATCGTCCTGATCTTGCCCTGCTGCGGCACCAGCATGCGCAAGATTTGAACAGCTAACCTGACTGCGATTTTGATCTGATGAGCGCGCCATTTCAGCCGTAGCTTGCAGATATGCAGCACGTGTCTCATGACTTCGTTCAATTATAGCATCTGTGACTTGTTTTACAGTCTCATGAAGTGACATGGTTACGTTATCCTTCGTGTTGCTTTACGAAAATATCACCAAACGCTCGCCAAAAGCCTTTTGCAGATAATGAACAGGCAACTTGACGTCTTCGCGCGCATTTTCAAATAATTCAATTTTTTCAGCATTTGGCAATAACAAGCAAACATTTTCGCAATTTGCAATCATACTCAAATTCATAGAAATACGAGGATGTTCTGGGTTGCCATTTGGACCGGTTGTTATGATTTGTGGCAATGCCTCTAGACCAAATGCAGTTTCGTCACCAATCATATTGGGAAACAATGAAGCAAAATGCCCATCTGTTCCCATACCAAGCAAGATCACGTCACAATCGCTGATTTTATCATATTCCGCCTGATTATCATACAGGGGGATAAAACTTGCCGTTGCCACCTTGCCGCATAGCAAATGGTCGAGGACCAACTTGTGATTTGAATCAACATGATCTGATGCAACTGCCCGCTCATCAACCAATGTGATAACCACATTTTCCCAGTCAAATTCAGATGCGACAAGAGCCTCAAAAACTGGTATTGGGCTAGAGCCACCAGACACGACTAAGGTTGCTGTGCCTTTTTTAGAAATGGCTACCTTCAATTTGTTCAAAAGATAATCAGCAACATTTTTTGCGTTTATTGTCATGATCAAACTCTTTCATGCGCCTTCGGGGTTGTGCCAGTTTTGTGTTTCATCATCAAAGAGAGACTTTTGAGATTCTGGTCCATAGGAACCTGATTCATATATCTCAGGTGCAATAAAATGCGCCGCTGAAATAATAGGGTCGATGAAATCCCATGCGGCTATGACCTCATCATGACGCATGAATAACGTCTGATTACCGCGTGCAACATCCATCAACAATCTCTCATAGGCATCTGGTAGCCTTGTCTTAAATGTGTCATCAAATGAGAGGTTAAGCTGTGATGGGAATAAGCGCATACCCCCTGGACCCGGTTGTTTGCTGATAAGTTGCAATTGCAAACCTTCTTGCGGCTGAAGCCTTATGACCAAT
This sequence comes from Alphaproteobacteria bacterium, assembly GCA_011526395.1. Classification (GTDB taxonomy): domain Bacteria; phylum Pseudomonadota; class Alphaproteobacteria; order Puniceispirillales; family Puniceispirillaceae; genus UBA685. Next base: position 3,420 of record WTHW01000094.1, on the reverse strand, counting down.
CGATTGGCTTCATTATTTTCCGCCCCATTCGCACTTGCAAAGATATCATGTGATCGCTTTTTAAAGGTGACAATGATTTCTGACGCCCTGACAGCCATTCTTTTACCAGTGCGAATGTAAAAAGGCACACCTGCCCAACGCCAATTCTCAATATATAATTTTAACGCTACGAATGTGTCAGTGTTTGATTCTTGACCCAACTCCTCAGCATAAGACGCTGTCTGTTCGCCATCAATCGACCCCGCACCATATTGTCCGATGACCAGATGATCCTTCAGCGTGTCTTCATGAATAGGCCGCAAGGCCCTTAAAACACGAAGTTTTTCATCTCGCACTTGATCTGCTGTAAAGGATGCAGGCGGTTCCATTGCCACCAAACATACTAGCTGCATGAGGTGGTTTTGCACCATATCCCTTAATGCGCCATAATTATCATAATATGAGGCGCGGCCCTCAAGTCCAACAGATTCAGCCACTGTAATCTGTATATTATCAATGAATGTATTGTTCCACTGGCTTTCAAAAATTGTATTGGCAAAACGCAACGCCATCAGGTTCTGCACTGTTTCTTTGCCAAGATAATGGTCGATACGATAGATAGCTCTCTCGTCAAACACTGCGCGCAACTCATCATTAATAGCGCGCGCGGATTGCGCATCACGACCAAGCGGTTTTTCGACCACAAGACGCGCAGATGACGTAACAAGCCCTAAGCGATCAAATGACTGACAAGCCTTGCCAAATAAAGAAGGAGAAATAGCAAGGTAGAAAATAACAGGTCTAGTTTCGCTTGCTTTCTGATTAAGATGCTCTTTTAAAACCTCGCCACCTTCACCTGAAACAATATCAATCGCAATTAGATGAATGATAGATATGAACTCAGCAAACCGCGTTTCACCATCCTGTGCTTGCGCAATTGCATCAGCGCAGAAATCGCGCAATTTTGAGGCAAACTCTTCTATTGAAGGCACTTTGCGTGATGCAGCAAACAATCGAAATTGATCATTAATTTGGCCGTCAATGTAACGATAAAACAGAGCTGGAAAAATCTTTCGTAGCGCCAAATCTCCTGTGCCGCCAACAATGACATAGTCGCTGGGCGATATTGTCGCTGTTTCAGGCAAAGATTTGTTATGCGTCATTTCCATTTTCTGGCTCCTGCGTCAATCTAGCTAATTTTAGCTGACAATATTGATTGACCAATTTGCTGACTTTTATTGATCAGCTTTAAAAATACATCACGATCTGGGGCAAAATGAGCATATACTGGTATGAATGCACCACCTAACGCACGTGCTTCGTACCCTATTTTTCCCTGATCAAATTTTGGCATTTGCAACCCTGTCAAATCATAATCAGACAAGGCCTTTTTCACCTTCGCAATCAGTGATTTTAATTGCGGTGCCGGCAATGTGCCGTCAATAACGATCATCTCTGAATCTAAGACAGCATGAGCATTAACAATCGCACCAGCAATGGCAGGTGCCGCCTCGTCTGCCCATTTATCAAACAATTCAAGCACTTCACCAGACAACGCATCGTAGCCATGCAGGCTTTGAATTTTGTGACCATTGTCATTTAAGCTTTTTTCTAGCGACCTTAGAGACGCTCTTGAAATAAGCTGTGAAGGGGTTTCACCATTGTTGACTGTGCCAAGTGGCATAGATGCTAGTGATGCTGCATTGCCGGAAAATCCAGACAATAATTTGCCATTCATAACAATACCACCACCAATGAAGGTGCCGACATAAATATATAAAAAATCTTGGGAATGGCGCGCTTTATTCAGCGACAATTCAGCAAGGCATGCGGCAGATACATCATTCATCATAGATACCGGCAACCCTGAGAATGAAGCTATTTCTGACTGCAGATCAACATCTTGCCATGCTGCCATCATTTCCAGTGATGTTTCAAATTCATGAGACCAGCTAGACAAAGCACCGGGCGCCGCCAAACCAACGCCAATTAATCTTTGGCATTTTTCTTCACCTAATAGTGTCTTGAGTCTCGTAATTTCTTCTTCGATCGCTGGTAGCGTTTTTGCCGGCTCTGGGAAATTGTGATAGGTAATATTCCGTTGTGTTATCGTACCATCGAAGGCCATCAAAATAACATCTAGCGAACGGCGGCCAATCTTTACGCCGATAGAAAATGCGCCCTCTGGGTTCAAAAGCAAACCTGTAGATGGCTTACCCACCTTACCTCTTTGTTTTTGCCCAGTGATGATAAATCCATCTTCAATGAAACGATTGACAATAACGGATATGGTTTGAGGGGTAAGTTTGGTAATGCGGGCAAGCTCTGCTTTTGCAATACCTGGCTCGCGACGCACCAGTGATAAGATTAACCGCTCGTTATATTGACCTAACCCAATCTGGTTACTACCCAATTCACGTTTAGGAAGGCTTACCATATTCATATCCTATGATTTCACTCTATTGCATAAACCTTTATTGCATATGAGCGATATGATGCGCCACATCAATCATTCGATTTGAGAAACCCCATTCATTATCATACCAAGCTAACACCCTGACCATGCCATCTTGCGTGACCGTTGTCTGATCAAGCGCTATGATGGATGAGTGGCTATCATGATTAAAATCAATAGATACTAATGGCTTGTCACTAACGCCCAACACACCCTTCAATTCGTTTTCTGCAGCTGCTATCAAGAGATTATTCACCTCTTCAGCAGTTGTTTGCCTTTCTGACATAAATTTGAAATCACAAACTGATACATTGGCTGTCGGGACGCGAATGGCAGAACCATCAATTTTACCCTGCAATTCTGGCAATACCAATCCTACAGCGCGCGCCGCACCAGTTGCGGTTGGCACCATAGACATTGCAGCCGCTCTCGCACGTCTTAGGTCTTTGTGAAGGCTATCCTGCAAACATTGGTCACCTGTGTAAGCGTGGACAGTTGTCATGTAACCTGTTTTTATTCCAATGGCATTATTAAGTGTTTTTGCAATCGGAGAGAGACAATTGGTTGTGCATGATGCGTTTGAAATAATGGCGTGATCGCTCGTAATTTGATTATGGTTTACGCCATAAACAGCCGTAATATCAGCGCCGCTTGCAGGAGCTGAGACAACAACATGTTTCACATTTTCACGAAGGTGAAGCGCAGCCTTTTCACGCGCTGTAAAAATACCAGTACACTCAAAAACAACATCCACATCATTCCAATCAATGGCAGCTGGATTTGGCTCAGCGCTAAAGCGGATTGTTTGACCACCTGCAACAATTTTTCCATCTTCAACAACTGCCTGCGGCGTCATACGTCCATGGACTGAATCATAGTTAAGCAAATGACAATTGGTATCCAAATCACCAAGGTCATTGACCGCAGTAATTTGCACATCTTCATAACCAGCCTCTAGTGATGCACGAAGCACTGATCTTCCGATG
>WTHW01000135.1 GCA_011526395.1 Alphaproteobacteria bacterium | reverse complement strand
GTTTTTATGGTTTAATGCACCGCCTGCCAAAGTCTTTATGGGTGATACAGGCTCTCTTGCCTTGGGAGGCACGCTGGGTGTGATATCTGTGGCGACAAGGCATGAGCTGGTGCTGGCAATCACAGGCGGCCTGTTTGTGCTTGAGACAGTCTCTGTCATCTTGCAGGTGGCATCTTTCAAATTAACTGGCAAGCGCATCTTTTTGATGGCGCCGCTTCATCATCATTTCGAAAAAAAGGGCTGGGCAGAACCGACGATTGTCATTCGCTTTTGGATTATCTCTGTGATCTTGGCTCTGATCGCTCTTTCAACCTTGAAGCTGAGATAGGAGGCAGGCACTGGCAATGAGACAAGTCGTTTCCCATAAGATGCAACATATCGCGATATTCGGTGCTGGCCTGTCTGGGCGGGCGGCATATAAGCGTGCGCGTCAGTTGGGAATCGGATGTGTGGTGCATGATGACCATCTTGCCATGCATGAGGATATTGCAAGTACGGATTGGCAAAACTGGCAGAGCTGGGACTGGCAAGCGCTTGATGCGTTGGTGTTAAGCCCTGGCATTGCCCATAGCTTCCCTGCCCCGCATGAGGTTGCAGTGGCGGCAAAATCACATGGGGTTGAGATTATCTCTGAGGTAGAATTTGGCTTGCGGACAGGTCACTGGGGTAAGCTGGTTGTGATCACTGGCACCAATGGGAAATCCACAACAACTGCACTGACAGGGCATATTTTGAAATCTGCTGGTTTAGATGTGCGTGTGGGCGGTAATCTTGGCACCGCTTTGTGTGAGATGGCAGATAATCCAGATGGTGTCACGATTTTGGAATTATCATCCTATCAGCTTGAGACGAGCCCTAGCCTTGCGCCTGATATCTCTGCTTTATTGAATATCACGCCTGATCATCTTGATCGCCATGGGGGACTTGATGGCTATATTGAAGCCAAGAAAATTGCCCTACGCGCTGTGGGTAGTGATGGTCTTTGCTTGCTGAGTGATGAAAGCGAGATTATGGCCGGCGTGCGTGACTGGGCAAAGGCGTCTCTGCCAGCTGAAATTATGGTGATTGGCGCGAGTGACATTGCGCAGATTGCAACAGATAATGCGTATCTGGCAGGCGCACATAATAAGCAAAATGCCGCCTTTGCCAGCAAAATCGCGCAAAAATGTGGTGTGAGTGATGATGATATCACGAGCGCGATCGCAGATTTTGTCGGGCTTGACCATCGCCTGCAACCTGTGGGGGCGCGTGGTGATATTTCTTTTGTGAATGATTCCAAAGCCACAAATGGCGATGCGAGCGCAAAAGCACTTGGCGCTTATGAGAATATTATCTGGCTGGCAGGTGGGCGCGCCAAAGCAGATGGGCTGGCGGCATGTGAGCCGTATTTCACGCATATTACGCGCGCTCATTTTTATGGCGAATGTGCGGCTGAATTTTATGAGCAAGCCAAAGATCATATGAGCTGTGCGACACATGACACGCTAGATGAAGCCTTTGATAGCGCGACGAAATCACTGCCTGAGGCAGGTGTGATTTTATTATCACCAGCAGCGGCTTCATTTGATCAATTCCCGAATTTTGGTGCAAGAGGCCGTCATTTTGCCGCGCTTGTTTCAGATTATTTGGCAAAAGATACATCACCATCTGAGACAGGAGGTCAGCCATGCTAGGCAGAACTGATAGATCTCTTTTGGGTATTTGGTGGTGGACTGTTGACAGATGGCTGTTGTCAGCCTCGCTGTTTTTGATGGTGATTGGCACATTGATGGTGATGGCCGCAAGCCCACCTGTGGCAAGCAGAATCTCACTTCCGGAATTTCATTTTGTCTGGCGCCAGCTTGTCTATTTGGTACCAGCGATGGTGGCGATTTTTGTTTTATCTCTGATGACGCCGCGCATGATTAGGGCCTTATCCTTGCTTGGATTGCTTGGGGTTATTGGACTGATGACAGCAACCCTGCTGATTGGGGCTGAGGTCAAAGGGGCAACAAGATGGATCACCATCGGCCCTATCAATTTGCAACCATCTGAATTTGCAAAGCCGTTATTTGCAGTGGTGTGTGCATGGTTATTATCGTTGTGGCGTGAGGGGGAAGATTTCCCCGGCTGGGCATGGGCAACAGGGCTGGCTGGCCTGATTGTTATGATTTTGGTTCTGCAACCTGATATCGGCATGACCTCTGTGATTGTGATGACATGGGGCTTTCAGATGTTCTTGGCAGGTATGCCATTATTGCTTGTGATTATCGCTGTGGCGCTGGCACCTGTGGCCTTGATTGTTGCCTATTATAATTTGAGCCATGTGAAAAACCGCATTGATAAGTTTTTTGATGGCGGCTCTATGCAGTCAGATTTATCCATCCGCTCTTTTGCAGATGGGGGCATTTGGGGTGTTGGCCCTGGTGACGGCAAGGTGAAACAATATCTGCCTGATGCACATGCTGATTTTATTTTCTCTGTCACGGCAGAAGAATATGGGCTGTTGGTGTGTTTGCTGATTATTGCGCTTTATGGCTTTACCGTCTTGCGCGGATTTGAGCGTTCAGCGGCACGAGATAATTTATTCTGTCTGATTGCAGGGGCTGGCCTTGCGATGCAGTTCGGATTGCAAGCGGCTATCCATATGGCCTCATCAGTTGATTTGATTCCAACCAAAGGCATGACATTGCCGCTGATTAGTTATGGCGGCTCGTCTCTGTTGGCGAGTGGCATTACGATTGGCATGTTATTGGCACTGACAAGACGCAGACTGCGAGATGGAGGGCTAGATGGCTAGAATTATTCTGGCCGCTGGCGGGACTGGCGGTCATATCTTCCCTGCCTTGGCAGTTGGCGAAATATTGGAAAAGGCTGGCCATGAGGTCATCTTATTCACAGATAAAAGAGGCGCGCCGATGGTAGAAGGCGCTGTTAGCTATCGCGTGATTTCAGGTGCCTCGCCATTTAATGCTGGCATTATGCGAAAGTTAGCTGGCTTGTCACAGCTGGCGATTGGGGTGGTGCAATCTTTGGGTGCGATGGCATTTAATAGACCAGCCAGCGTTATTGGTTTTGGCGGCTATCCGTCATTTGCCCCGTTATTTGCCGCACGCGCCCTTCGCGTTCCGATTATCTTGCATGAGCAGAATGCTGTGATGGGAAGAGCCAATCGCTTGCTTGCAAAATTAGCCTCACATATTGCGTTGAGCTTTGATAAGACAGCTGGCGCGCCAAAAGATAAGCGAGTTACGGTGACGGGCTTGCCGGTAAGAGATGCGTTTTTTGATAGCGCGCCTTATCAGGCAAACAAGACATGCCATATCACAGTGATTGGCGGCTCGCTGGGCGCGCAGATATTTGCAGATGTTATCCCGCAAGCGATCGCGCGCCTGCCGCAGGATATTAAAGAGAATTTGACCCTGACACAGCAAGCAAGAGATGAGCATATTGCAAGCTTAAAACAGGCCTATGACGAGTTGGGTGTGCGTGCAGATGTGGCGCGGTTTTATCATGATGTGGCAGGGCTGTTTGCCAATAGTGATATCATCATCAGCCGTGCCGGAGCATCGAGCGTTGGTGAGATCACTGCCTGTGGCAGACCAGCGATATTGGTGCCATTTGCGGCCGCCATGGATGATCATCAAACAGGAAATGCCATGCGCCTTGTTGATAAGGGCGCGGCCATCATAATGGCGGAGGCAGATATTGATGCCGAGACGCTGGCACAGACGCTAGCAACGCTGATTCAAGAGACCAAGACGCGAGAGACAATGGCAGGCGCCGCAAGAGCGCTTGGTGATAAGGATGCCGCGCTAAACATTGCTAGCTTAACAGGATTATCACTTGCAGATGAAGCACCAACCAATGATATAGGAGCCGTGCTATGACCGCGTTACCACTTAGCATTGGGAAGATTCATTTCACCGGTATTGGCGGTATTGGCATGAGTGGGATTGCTGAGATCCTGTTTGAGCTTGGCTATGATGTGCAGGGATCTGATATCGCTGAAAATAATAATGTTAGACGCTTGAGAGAAAGAGGTATTGAGATTGCGATACCACAATCAGCAAGCAATATAGATGATGTATCCATCGTTGTGATTTCAACAGCTATCAAGCCTGATAATGTTGAATTACAAGCCGCACGCGCGCGCCTGATACCTGTTGTGCATCGCGCTGAAATGTTGGGCGAGTTAATGCGCCTTCGTTGGTCTGTGGCAATCGCTGGCACACATGGCAAAACAACAACCACCTCATTAGTCGCAACCTTGCTAGATGCGGCGAAGATTGACCCGACTGTGATTAATGGCGGGATCATTCAAAGCTGGGGCAGTAATGCCAAATTAGGCGATGGGCAATGGATGGTGGTTGAGGCTGATGAAAGTGATGGGTCATTCTCGCGTCTGACACCAACAGCGGCGATTGTCACGAACATTGATCCTGAGCATCTTGATCATCATGGCAGTTATGAAAATCTAGAACTAGCCTTTGAGAATTTCGTTGCCTCTATCCCCTTTTATGGCTTTGCGAGCTTGTGCATTGACCATCCAGCTGTGCAACGCTTGCTACCAAAGATTAGAGACAGACGTATCTTGACCTATGGCTTGTCCGTTATGGCTGATGTGAGAGCGGTGAATATCACAAATGGCTGTGATAAGATGCGTTTTGATATTCAGCTTTCTGACCGTCTGATGGGACAAGGGGAATTGGTTGAAAATATCACCTTCCCTATGCTGGGAACGCATAATGTACAAAATGCACTGGCCGCGATTTCTGTCGCACTGGAAATGGGCATATCACATGATGTCATAAGAGAGGCGCTTGCCAATTTCAAAGGGGTTGGCAGACGATTTGATATCAAAGGCATAGCCCATGGTATCACGGTGATTGATGATTATGGTCATCACCCTGTTGAGATCACAGCCGCCTTGAATGCGGGGCGTATGAAGGCAGATGGCAATAAGCTGATCGCGGTGGTTCAGCCTCATAGATATACAAGATTGCGTGATTTATTTGATGATTTCTGTCGCTGTTTTAACGAGGCAGATATTGTGATTGTTGCTGATATTTATGCCGCAGGTGAAGCGCCTATCGAAGGTTATGGCAAAGCTGATTTGGTGGCAGGCCTGCAAGCATATGGTCATCGCGGCGCCTATGCGCTAGAGGCACCAGAGGCACTGGCCGATATGATCGCAAATCATGCAAGTGATGGTGATATTGTTATGTGCCTTGGCGCTGGCTCTATCACAAATTGGGCTGCTAGCTTGCCAGCTGAGCTAGACGCAAAATTGGGAAAAGGAGGGAGTTCATGACCTCATTCACCAATTTAGAGGGCGCACTTTATCATAATGAAGCATTGGCAAGCCGCACTTGGTTAGGTGTGGGCGGTGTGGCAGATCTGTATTTTGAGCCTGCCAATGAAGCTGATTTGGCGCAGTTCTTATCGCAACTGCCAGATGATATGCCGCTGACCATTATGGGGGCTGGCTCAAATATGTTGATACGTGATGGCGGGATTTCAGGCGCTGTTATCAAATTAACAGGCGCGCTAGCTGATATCAGCCTGTCAGGTGATGTGATTATCGCAGGCGCCGGTGCCACAGATGCTGATGTTGCCAGATTTGCCGCCCGCCATGATAGAAGCGGTCTTGCCTTTCTTGTAACCATTCCCGGCACAATCGGTGGCGGCTTGCGGATGAATGCTGGCTGTTATGGTGGTGAGTTTAAGGATGTTGTGCGCACTGCCCGCCTGATGGATAGAGCTGGCAAAATCCATGAATTAACGCCTGAGGAAATGGGCATGGCCTATCGTCATAGCGATGTGCCAGCTGATATGATCTTCCTATCTGCGAGCCTTATCACATCTGACGGTGATGGTGATGAGATTAGGGCTGAGATGAAGCAAATGCTGAAGATGCGCGCTGAGACACAGCCGCAAGGTGTGCGCACTGGCGGGTCAACCTTTGCCAATCCAGATGGGCATAAAGCGTGGCAAGTCATATCTGAGGCAGGATGCAGAGGCTTGCGCGTTGGTGATGCCAGCATGAGCGATAAACATTGTAATTTCCTGATTAATCATGGCGCGGCCACTGCCTATGAGATTGAGCAGCTTGGCGAGCGTGTGAGAGCAGAGGTGCGCGCACAATCAGGTGTGCGTTTGCGCTGGGAAATAAAGAGGATGGGGCGCTTCCTGTCAGACCAAAGCCCTGTAGTTGATGAGTTTAGCGGAGATGAAGATGCGTGACCAAGATCCAAGACGAGTGGCTGTGATTATGGGTGGCTGGACATCTGAGGCCGCTGTGAGTCGTGTGTCAGCCGCATTTTGCGCAAAAGCTGCCAGAGGCGCTGGCTGGGATGCGATTGAAGTTGAGTTTGACAGAGATATTCAAACACGCCTGAAAGAGATGAACCCATCGCGTGTCTATAATGCCCTGCATGGTCAAATTGGCGAGGATGGGTCTGTGCAAGGGATGCTGAATATTATGGGTATCCCTTATACACATAGCGGTGTTGTGGCATCTGCGGTGGCGATGAATAAGGTGATATCACGCCAGCTATTCCGCACGGGCGGTATCGCGGTGCCAACGCGTTTATCTCTGCGTGAGGATAATGGGCTTCTGATGCCTGAAAATTATGAAGGTGATTATGTCATTAAGCCTATCAATGAGGGGTCTAGCTTTGGTGTGAAGATTGTCAAAGCAGGTGAGCCGCCAGTATCACATGATCAGTGGGAAGTTGGCACACAGCTATTTGCTGAGGCCTTTATTCCGGGCAAAGAGCTGACAGTCTCTGTCTTGGATGGGACAGCGCTTGGCGTGACTGAAATCACCACAGATGAAGCTTTTTATGATTTTGATGCCAAATATAAAGCAGGTGGATCGCGTCATATCTTGCCTGCTGAGATCCCAAAGGAAGTTGAGACGCTTGCCCTTGATTGGGCAGAGGCAGCCTATCAGTTGCTAGGATGCCGCGGCGTCGCACGTGCTGATTATCGTTATGATGATAAGAAAAACCAGCTCTATATGCTCGAAGTGAATACCCAGCCAGGCATGACAGCGACATCACTTGTCCCTGAGCAAGCGCTGTGGCGGGGGATTTCAGGTGAAGAGCTGGTCAATCATTTATTGGAGATAGCCCAATGCGACGATTGATGTTCTGGCAAAAGCAAACCCCTGATACCCCAAGACGCACGATGCGCCACTTTAGCTGGCCGCATGCGAAAAAGGCTGCCATTGGCGGTGTGAGCCTTGGAGCGGTATGCTTGATGGCAGGGCTATGGATGGGGCGTGATGCTATCTTGCAAGGCGGGTATGATATCAGTGCAGAGCAAGGTTTTGCCCTCGCAGATTTGCATATCACAGGACGCAATTATACATCAGATGATGAGCTAAAGACCGCGATTGGTGCAGGCTATGGCACGCCGCTATTGTCATTATCATTGTCAGATATTCAACATAATCTGCAACAGCTTGGCTGGGTGAAATCAGCACGAGTCTCGCGGGTATATCCAGATGCGCTTCGCCTTGATTTGGTGGAACGTCGCCCGCTTGCCCTGTTGCAAACAGCCGCAGGTCACAGGCTGATTGATGAGACAGGCGCACTGATATTTGGCGCCAATCCAGCTGAATTTAGCCATTTGCCCGTTCTGTCAGGTGAAGGGGCAGCTGAGCAGGCAAAATATATCATAGAATCGTTACGCACAGAGCCTGATTTATATGCTGATGTGTGGGCCATTCAACGTGTGTCAAACAGACGCTGGGATGTGCATTTACGCACAGGGCTATCTGTGAAATTGCCTGAAGATAATGCGGTTTTGGCATGGTCGAAGCTGGCGATTTTAGATCGTGATACCAAAATCATGAAACGTGATTTGGCTGTGATTGATATGCGTGTCTCTGGGCAGTTGATTGTGGAGCCAAATCTGCCACTTAGCAAAAAGGGGCAAAAAACATGAACGCATTAACCCCTATTAAATCCGTATCAGCCAAGAGCCCTTTTGCCATTCTTGATATTGGCTCATCAAAGCTGGGGTGCTTGATTGTCGAGCCAGCTGGTGAGAAATTGCATATTTTATCTCATGCGCTTCATGCCTCTGCTGGTGTGAGGCGCGGTGAGATATCTGATTTAGCGCTGTTTAGTGAGACAGTTGGCAAGGTGGTTGAATCAGCTGAGCGCAAAGCAGGTATCACTGTTAAAGATCTGCATATTGTGATGCCGGGCGGCAATGTGAAATCACAAATCGGACGCTATCACCTTGAGCTAGCTGACCCTATCGTCTCGCGCCGTGATATTAGGCGTCTTGTGGCAAAACAATTCCAAGAAGCTGTGCCAGCAGATAGAAGCCTGATTACCTCTGAGCGGTTGCATTATATTATTGATGGGCAGAGCCATGTGCAAAATCCAAAAGGGATGCGTGCCTCTCACCTCGCGCTTGATGCCACATCTGTGACGATTTCTAGCACAGCGTATCTGAATATTAGTGAAGCGGTTGTGCATAATCATCTGGCGATGGGGCGTGTTGGGAATGCCGCTTATGCCTCTGGCCTTGCCTGTTTAAGTGAAGAAGATGCTGACCTTGGGGCGTTGGTGGTTGATATGGGCGGCGGGACAACATCTGCAGCTCTGTTTTTGAATAATGGCGTGATTGGCGTCACATCCGTGCCGATTGGCGGCAATCAAATCACACGCGATATTGCGCGCGTCCTGTCTGTCTCTTTATCAGATGCTGAAAGATTAAAGGCTGTGGAAGGGGCGATTACCCCCTCTCATGGTGAACGGTTAGGTGATATTTTATCTCCGCCTCCGTTCCTCGCGTCAGGTGATAATTTTGTCCCTGCCAGCACAAGCTATCAGATGCAGGATTTGCAACTGCCAAATGGTGAGATGATCAATCGCCAATTATTATCAGATATTATCAGACCGCGTGTTGAAGAAATCCTTGATCTGACATTTGCCAAATTAGGTGATGCAGGGCTTGAAAATCATATTAGCCAGCGCGTGATACTAACAGGTGGCGCCAGCCAATTAACAGGCATGGCTGATTTCGTGTCGCAATATTGGAAGCGCCGCGCCAGCTTGGCATTGCCACATCATATTATGGGGTTGGATGAAAATTCAGCTGACCCTGCCTTTTCAGCTCTTGTTGGTATGGCGCTGCATATTGCGCGCATTGCTGATGATGAGATGAGCGATATTAACCCTGCCATCATGTCAAAATCCCCCTTTGGGCGGCTTGGTATGTGGCTAAGTACGCATCTGTAGAGACGAGGCGCAAGATGCGATGTGTTTTACAAGAATCTGACCTGTGGCGATGCCTCTTGCCACATCAGTGCAACCGCTATCATTTCGATAGCATAACCCATAAGCCTTAAAATTGAAGGGAGGCTATTATGAGTATCAATCTTACTGTTCCACAAACAATGCAGGAACTCAGACCACGTATTACCGTCATTGGTGTCGGTGGCGCGGGCTGTAACGCTGTGAATAATATGATCAATGCCAATTTAGATGGTGTTGATTTTCTGGTCGCAAATACAGACGGCCAAGCGTTGGCGCATTCACTTGCCCCGCGCAAAATCCAGCTAGGCACAAATTTAACAGCTGGGCTTGGTGCTGGCTCTAAGCCAGATATCGGGCGTCAAGCAGCTGAAGAATCTATGTCTGAAGTGATTGCAGAGTTAAGTGATTGCAACATGGTCTTTATCACAGCTGGCATGGGCGGCGGTACAGGCACAGGGGCGGCACCTGTGATTGCCAAAGCCGCAAGAGAAGCTGTCTCTTATACACATCTCCGAG
>WTHW01000169.1 GCA_011526395.1 Alphaproteobacteria bacterium | reverse complement strand
TGGCAACTGAAGCACCTGATGCTGAAACACAGAAGATGGTTGATGAAATCCGTATTCCAAGCGGTAAGGTCGTACACGACCAGTAAAAAATGAAACTCTTATCAAGGCCTATAACAACCCTTGATAAGAGTGTTTTTAAAGATGGCGGGGCACTATTTGTTCCGCCATTTTTTTACTTAAAAGATTTGAAAAAACACATTATCGTGAAATCAGTATAACAAGCTATGGTAGGCCCCAGATTATGATGCAGGAATTTCCCACTTATATTTTCATCTTTGATTACATTCTTGGTGCCATTATGTGGACGCTTGTCGGGCGGTTTGGCATGACCATTTTCATGCATGAAAACTCTGATTTCTTTTTCATGCGCGCATTCGTGAAATTAACAGACCCTGTCATGCGCGTCTTTAAGCCAATCACACCAAAATTCTTGCTTGAGAGATTGCATCCTTTATATGCGGCGTGGTTTTTCTATATGACACGCTTTTATGTTATCCCGTTATTATTCGGCTATAATGTGATGGGCGTTTTGTCATTCCCATTAGAATCAGAAATCGCCTTGGGTATTTACGAGCTAGGAAATACGCTGTTCACGAAAGTTGAGTAAATGGCCGAATTGCGCAAAAGCGCTGCCACTCTTGTTGCTGAGGCACGTGCAAAGATAGCTGAAATTGAGACAGCGGATCTGATAGCACGCCTTGGTGATGATGATCTGGTGATTGTTGATATTCGCGATATTCGCGAACGGCAAAAGCTTGGTTATATCCCCTCTTCTATCCATGCGCCGCGCGGTATGTTGGAATTTTGGGTGGACCCGCAAAGCCCCTATTACCGTGATGTCTTTGGTCAAGAAGGCAAAACTTATGTTTTGCATTGCGCCTCTGGCTGGCGCTCTGCACTTGCGGTTGCCACTTTGCAGGATATGGGATTTACCGCAAGCCACCTTAAAGATGGCTTTAGCGATTGGGTCGCACAAGGCGGGCCTGTAGAGGGGCAAAAAGACGATGGCAAATAGCATTCAAGATATTATCGATTTTAAAGCCTATCCGCTTCACGATAAGGGCTTTATTGAGGCATCACGTCGCACGCTTGATGAGACAGGTGCTTTGTTATTGCCACAATTTATTCAAAAACAGATTGTCAGTGCCTTAGCACAAGAAGCTGAGGCTTGTGCTGAACTTGCTTACTTTACGAGTGGCACTCATAATGTTTATTTAACGCCGCAAGATGAAAGCCTGCCTGCCTCGCATGTCTATAACAGGCAAATCACTTCATCAAAGGGATGTATCACCACTGATCAGGTGCCAGCCACATCTGCTTTGCATGTTATCTATCATAATGATGATTTTAAGAATTTTATCTGCCAAGTTGTGGGACAAGAGGCGATATACCCCTATGCAGACCCGTTATCATCTATCAATGTTCATTATGCTCATGAGGGACAAGAATTAGGCTGGCATTTTGATAATTCTGCCTTTGCCATTACCTTGTTGATTCAAGCCCCTGAAGCAGGTGGCAGGTTTGAGTATGTGAAAGATCTGCGTGATGCTGATAAGGGTGAGATGAATTTTGAGCAAGTCGAAGCTGTGCTTGATGGTGATATCGCAGTTGATACACTTGATATCACGCCCGGCACATTGGTCTTATTCAGAGGGCGTAATGCCATGCATCGCGTGACGCCCACCATTGGAAAGCGGCCACGTTTTTTGGTCGTTCTTGCCTATAATGAGGCACCAAATATCGCGCTATCTGAACAAGCACGCATGACCTTTTTTGGGCGTCTTGGCTAGCGATAGGTAAAATTCGAAAAATGCCCTTTTTGCGACACTATTTGACGCAAAAAACGTGTTGCTCGCGCAAAAAACCGCACTAGAGTGAAGATCTATTTATGATGGGTTTAACACGGCAAAGGGCATAGCCATGACGAAAAAAGCACCAAATATCTTATTGATTATGGCAGATCAATTAGCGCCGCAATTTACTGGCGCTTATGGTCATCCTGTTGTGAAAACACCTCATATGGATGCGCTAGCCGCGCGTGGCATGAGGTTTGATTCAGCCTATTGTAACTCGCCTTTATGTGCGCCATCACGCTTTAGCTTTATGGCTGGCCAGCATATCACGTCGATTTGCGCCTATGATAATGCCAGTGAGTTTCCATCATCCGTGCCAACATTCGCGCATTATTTGCGTCAAATGGGGTATCGTACGTCCCTATCTGGCAAGATGCATTTTGTGGGCCCTGATCAGCTGCATGGGTTTGAAGAGCGTGTGACAACAGATGTGTATCCATCTGATTTTGCGTGGACACCTGATTGGGAACAGCCTGATGAGCGGATTGATAAATGGTACCATAATATGGAATCTGTCAAAGAAGCAGGCGTGGCGGCGACCACTTTCCAGTTAGAATTTGATGAAGAAGTTGCCTTTTTCGCCCGCCGCAAATTGATGGATTATGCCTGTCATTCAGCGACGCCATTTTGCATGGTTGCAAGCTTTATTCACCCGCATGACCCTTATGTGGCGCGCCCTGAATTTTTCAATCTCTACTCACCTGATGAGATTGATATGCCTGCTAATCGTTTTGCTTATGATGAGCAGGATGATTTCTCAAAACGCCTGATGGATGGCATGGAAGCTAGCACAAAGCCAGCCACAGATGATGAGATACGAAATGCGCGTCATGCCTATTATGCCAATGTGTCCTATTTTGATAGCAAAATTGGTGAGCTTGTCCGCACGCTAGACGAGATTGGCGAGCTGGATAACACAATCATTATCATCACAGCCGATCATGGCGATATGCTAGGTGAGCGTGATTTGTGGTATAAGATGAATTTCTTTGAACATTCTGGCAGAGTGCCGATGATCATGGCTGGCCCTGGCATTGCGCAAGGCCAGATTGATACCCCATGCTCGCTTGTTGATATCCTGCCAACAATGGTTGATATCGCCTCTAGCACTGGCACAGCAAAGCCTGTTTATGGCCAGCCGATTGATGGCAGGTCCCTGATGCCAATGGCGACAAGTGGCAAGGGTGATGATGGTGATGCCATTGGTGAATATTGCGCTGAGATGACTGGCAATCCTGTTTATATGATCCGCAGAGGTGATTATAAATATATCCATTGTGATGGTGATGCACCTTTATTATTTGATATTAAAAATGACCCGGCAGAGCTTAACAACCTCGCACAAGCCCCAAGTCATAAAGAGATTTCAGATGCCTTTGCCCAAGAGGTACAAAGCCGTTGGGATAGCGATAAAATCAAATCTGATGTGATTGCCAAACAAAAACAGCGCACAGCTGTATTTGAAGCCATGCAACAAGGAAAGCGTGTTGATTGGGATTATAACCCGCCACGTGATGCGTCTAATGAATATGTGCGCAATCATATGGATTGGACTGTGGCAGCAGAGCTGACACGCTTCCCGCCATTGAAACGATAGCAAGGGGCAAGATGATGGCTGATATTGCTACTTGGAAAAAGACATATGAGGAACAAGGCTATGTAGGCTCTGTTCCATTATTGAGCCAAGATGAGGCATTAAGCCATCGTGCGCGCCTTCAAGATGCTGAGGCAGCGTTTGGATCGCTTCATTACAAAAGCAAGGCGCATACGATTTTAACATCTGCCTTTGAGCTTGCGACTATGCCATCTGTGCTGGATGTGGTGGAATCGATGATTGGGCCGAATATCCTGCTATATAATACGACCTATATTATCAAAGAGCCGCAAACACCTTCTTTTGTCAGCTGGCATCAAGATTTGACCTATTGGGGTCTTAGCCATGATGATCAAGTCACTATGTGGCTCGCATTATCACCTGCAACAATGGAAAGCGGCTGTATGCGCTTTATCCCTGGCTCTCATCATCATGGCATGCATCAGCATCAAGAAACAACAGATGATAATAATGTGCTTCTGCAGGGGCAGACTGTGTCCAATATTGATGAAGGACAGGCAAAATTCTGTCCGCTGAATTCTGGTGAAGCATCATTTCATCATGGCTGGACACTTCATGCCTCGATGGCAAATGAAAGTGATGACAGGCGTATTGGGCTGAATGTGCAATATCTGGCAACACATGTGCGCCAAACAAAACATGATTTGGATACAGCCATGTTGGTACGCGGTGTTGATGAGTATAAGCATTTCGAGGCAGATAAAGGGGCAACAACAGACTTGCACCCTGATGATATCGCGCATCAAAAATTCCTTGAAGAGCGTTATATATCTATCGCAGGCACGACGAATTAATTTCTGATAATTTTATAAGCAACATCATTATGGCACAACGCATTACCCTTGGTGAGCTGTTGCATCAGCTTGCGCATAAATATCAAGACAGACCAGCGATTACAGAAGTGGGAACTGGCACGCAATATAGCTATATCGAGCTTGAGCGCTTTACCAATCAGATTGCACATGGCTTTTTGGAGTTGCCTTTTGCTGATAATGGATATGTTGGCATTATGCATGAGAACAGCATCTCTTATCTTGCGATGACATATGCCTTGAAGAAGGTGAACCGTATTGAGGTATCTGTTAACCGTGCGTTTCGTGGCGAATCTCTGGCGCGGATGATCAATCTGACCCAATGTCAGATTTTAATGACTTCACAATTACATTTTGATGCGATTGAAGATGTTATCGCGGACTTGCCGCATTTAGCATTGCTGTTGGTAACAGATGGTCTGGAAGAGGCAAAGGCACGCTTCCCCCACCTGCAAATTGCTGATTTCTGGGACATGCTATCTTCAGATGACAGCCATATCACCTCGCCAGCACGTGACAGTGATGTTGCCACCATTATGTTTACATCTGGTACAACAGGTGTCTCAAAGGGATGTTTATTATCGCACCGTTATGCTGTGCGCACAGCAGAGAATATGATTGGCCCCTTCCGCCTGACAGAAGATGATGTGAATTACACACCTTATCCGCTCTCTCATATTGGCCCTGCTTATTATGATATTTTGCCGACATTTATGACAGGCGGTCATGTGATATTCCGTGATAAATTTAGCCTGTCTAATTTCTGGGATGAGGCGATTAAATATGGCGTGACATGGTTTATGTGCCTTGGGTCTGTGCAACAATTACTCTATAGCGCGGCGCCTTCAGATAAAGATAAAGCCCATAAAATCACCCGCATGTGGTCAACACCTGCGCCTGTGCCAAAGGCAGATTTCGATAAGCGCTTTCATCTGCATCTGATACCAGGTGGTGGTTATGGCTCCACAGATGCTGGCTGGGTTGTGGTGCCGCAATGGGATCATGAAGGCGGCATTGTTCTTCCACATTTTGAAGTTGGGATTGTGGATGAAAATGATGACCTTGTCCCGCCACATACCAAAGGAGAGGTTGTCATTCGCCCCAAAGAGCCTGCGGTGATGTCTGATGGCTATTTTGGGATGGATGAAAAGACAAATGAAAGCCGCCGCAATATGTGGTTCCATACAGGCGATATTGGCTGGCTTGATGATGAGGGCCTCTTTTATTTCACATGCCGTAAATTTGAGCGCATTCGCATCAAAGGCGAGCTAGTCTCAGCCTTTGAAGTCGAAGAAGGTGTCTTGCGCATGCCCGCCATTGAAGATGCCGCTGTGATTGGCATCAGCGCTGATTATGGCGAGGAAGAATTGCGTTTATTTGTGACGATTAAGGATGGTCATGAGGTAACAGCAGATGAGATCATCGCCCATTGTCGCACAGCCATGGCGAAATTCATGGTGCCATCTTATGTAACGATTTTGGATGAGTTTCCGCGCACCCCAACTGGCAAGACTGAAAAAGGTGTGCTAAAGAGCTATCCGCTAGACTCGTAATCATGTGCTTGAAAGCGTAACGTCATGTCTGTCAAAAGACAAAACAAGGCGTGATTATTGTGATAGCCACATCAAATCAAACGCATAAAGATGTGACATTTTTTAATTGTATAAAATGGTTACTTTTTTTATCCAATAACGATACCACCACTCTTGGCATAAGGGACAAAATAAATGAGTGTAAAGAGCGATATTGAAATTGCACGCGCGGCGAATAAAAAGCCTATCATGGAGATAGGTGACAAGCTTGGCATCCCGTCAGCTGATTTGCTTCCCTATGGCCATGATAAAGCAAAGGTTAGCCAGAAATTCATCAATTCTGTTCAAGATAAAGAAGATGGCAAGCTGATCTTGGTGACAGCGATTAACCCAACACCAGCTGGTGAAGGCAAGACAACAACAACTGTTGGTCTTGGTGATGGCCTAAATAAGATTGGCAAAAATGCCATGATCTGTATTCGTGAAGCCTCACTTGGCCCGAACTTTGGTATGAAGGGCGGCGCTGCTGGCGGTGGTTATGCACAAGTTGTGCCAATGGAAGAAATGAACCTTCATTTCACAGGTGACTTCCACGCGATTACATCTGCCCATTCATTATTATCAGCGATGATTGATAACCATATTTATTGGGGCAATGAGCAGGAAATTGATACACGCCGCGTTGTATGGCGCCGTGTGGTTGATATGAATGACCGCGCCCTTCGCCAAATCACTGCCTCATTAGGTGGTGTGTCAAACGGTTTCCCACGCGAAGCTGGTTTTGATATCACAGTGGCATCTGAAGTGATGGCGATTTTATGTCTTGCAACAGATTTGGCTGATTTGCAAAAGCGTCTTGGTGATATGATTATTGCCTATCGCCGTGATAGAAGCCCTGTCTTCTGCCGCGATATCAAAGCAGATGGCGCGATGACAGTCTTGTTGAAAGATGCCATGCAGCCAAACTTGGTGCAGACACTAGAAAATAACCCTGCCTTTGTGCATGGTGGCCCATTTGCCAATATCGCACATGGTTGTAACTCTGTGATTGCCACAAAGACAGCGTTGAAGCTGTCTGATTATGTTGTGACAGAAGCTGGCTTTGGCGCTGATTTGGGTGCTGAGAAGTTCATGAACATCAAATGCCGTAAAGCAGGCATTGCGCCATCTGTTGTGGTGCTGGTTGCCACTGTGCGCGCGATGAAGATGAATGGCGGCGTTGCCAAAGCTGATTTGAATGAAGAAAATGTAGATGCGGTTGTCGCAGGTTGTCCAAACCTTGGCCGTCACATTGAAAATCTGAAATCATTCGGTGTGCCAGTGGTTGTTGCGATTAACCATTTCATCAAAGACACGGACGCTGAAATTGAAGCTGTGAAAGCTTACGTTGCTGAGCAAGGTGCAGAAGCGATTGTATCAAAGCATTGGGCAGATGGCTCTGCTGGCTCAGAAGCGCTTGCTATCAGAGTGGCTGAACTTGCTGATGCTGATACAGCGAACTTTGCGCCAATCTATCCAGCTGACATGCCTTTGGCAGAGAAAATCCAAACAATCTGTAAGCGTATCTATCGCGCAGATGAAGCCATTATGGATAAGAAAATCCGTGACCAGCTAAAGGATTGGGAAGCACAAGGTTATGGTGATTTGCCAGTTTGTATGGCAAAGACACAATATAGCTTCTCAACAGACCCGAATTTGCGCGGTGCGCCAACTGGCCACACTGTACCAGTTCGTGAAGTACGCATCTCAGCAGGTGCTGGCTTTATCGTGGCGGTATGTGGTGAGATCATGACCATGCCTGGCCTGCCACGCACACCAGCGGCTGAGACAATCGGCCTGAACGCTGATGGTGATATTGAAGGCTTGTTCTAGGCCTTTATAAGAGACTGAAAAGGGGCTGCTTTGATGAGAAAGCGGCCCCTTTTTTTATCTGTTATATTCAATGACGCTAGGCTATAATGCGAGCGCGAATAAATGAGGAGATGATAAGATGACAGCACAAGTTATCGACGGCAAAGCATTTGCAGGGCGCGTTCGTGAAAAGGTTGCTGCGCAAGTAGCGAGCCTGAAAGCTGAGCATAATATTACGCCCGGACTTGCGGTTGTGCTGGTTGGTGAAGATCCTGCCTCACAAGTTTATGTGCGCTCAAAAGGCAAGCAGACTGTTGAAGCTGGCATGAACTCCTATGAATATAAGCTTGAGGCTGATACCTCTGAATCTGATTTGCTGGCGATGATTGACAAGCTGAATGCAGATGACAACGTGCATGGCATTTTGGTGCAGCTGCCTTTGCCAAAGCATTTGAACGAAGATTTGGTGATTAACCGTATCGCACCATCAAAGGATGTGGATGGGTTCCATATCTCGAATGTGGGCTTGCTTGGCACAGGTCAGAAATCAATGGTGCCTTGTACACCGCTTGGGTGCTTATTGATGCTTCGTGATCATCATGGCTCATTATCTGGCATGGATGCTGTTGTGATTGGACGCTCAAATATCGTGGGCAAACCAATGGCACAATTATTATTAAATGACAGCTGTACGGTCACCATCGCACATTCACGCACCAAGAATTTGGCAGATGTTGTGCGCCGCGCTGATATTGTCGTTGCCGCTGTGGGCCGCCCTGAGATGGTGCCAGGTGATTGGATTAAAGAAGGTGCCACTGTGATTGATGTTGGCATTAACCGCATCGAGACAGATGAAGGGAAAACAAAGCTGGTTGGTGACGTTGATTATGATAGCTGTGCGGCTGTCGCAGGGGCGATTACGCCTGTGCCGGGTGGGGTTGGTCCGATGACCATCGCCTGTTTGCTTGCCAATACTGTAACAGCTTGTTGCCGTATTCATGGCCTTGCAGAGGATAATGAGTTCACAGCCTAGCCATCTATCATTCTTGTCATAAAAGGGGGCGTTATGACACAGACTAGCAAAGCAGATCATCGTCATTTGATGGGCGCACCTGTGCGGGCACGCATTATGGATGAAGTGCGCACTTATGTGTCATCCCAAGATAAGATTGGCAAGCTTGTCTCAATCTCTATCGCTGGCCCGCCTGAGGTGGATGTCTATATTCGCAATCAGGCCCGCCTTGCCGCTGAGGCTGGCATCCCGTTTGAAGAACAAGTCTGGGACGCTGATATCACGCAAGAGGCCTGCAAAGCGCGTATCCAAGAGATGAATGATGATGGCGACGTGTTGGGGATTATCCTGCAACGCCCTGTGCCGCCGCAAATTAATGTGCGCTCTTTGCAATCAGCCATCCACCCTTTGAAAGATGTGGAGGGGATGAACCCGGCCTCTATTGGTAATATTGTTTACTCAGATGTCGCATTGGCGCCTTGTACAGCCGCCGCCTCTGTTGAGCTGATTAAAGAGACAGGCCTTGATTTGAAAGGCCTTGAAGTTGTGATGATTGGCCATTCAGAGATTGTGGGACGCCCTGCGGCCATGATGTTAATGGCTGAAGGGGCAACAGTGACGATATGTCATCATATGACCCGCTCTGTTGCGATGCATTCACGGCGCGCAGATGTGATTGTCGTGGCCGTCGGTGTCGCCTATCTGGTCGGCGCTGATATGATTAAGCCGGGCGCGGCCGTCATTGATATCGGCATCAACCAAATCACAGATGAAGATGGCAATCGTAAAATCGTTGGCGATGTCGACACAAAGGCTGTCACAGATATCGCAGGATGGATCACCCCCGTCCCCGGCGGTGTCGGCCCTGTCACAGTTTCTATTTTAATGCGAAACGCCATCGTCGCCCACCAAAGACAAAAAGCCGCCGGCTGGTTGTAAGGCGGGTTTGAGGGTTGAGTGAGATATTACTCAACCTGTCATTTGTTGCTTTCATCGGCGATCGGCAAATTTAACCAAAAATTAACGCCATGATGCCATGATGCCATGATCTGAGTCTCAAGTAAGAGGGAGGTCAAGCACATGGTTAAGATGGGTTCAATTCAAACTGCGGGCATGGCAAATGATTGTGCACATCATATA
>WTHW01000011.1 GCA_011526395.1 Alphaproteobacteria bacterium | reverse complement strand
GCCGTGATGATCTGATTGGTATCAACACAAATGTGATGAAACAAGTGGGTGCAGGCATTAAAGATTATTGCCCAAATGCATTTGTGATTTGTATCACAAACCCTCTTGATGCCATGGTTGGCGTGTTACAGCGTGCATCAGGTCTGCCGACAAATAAAGTTGTGGGTATGGCAGGTGTTCTTGATTCGGCTCGTTTCCGTTATTTCTTGGCAGAAGAATTTGATGTGTCTGTTGAAGATGTCACAGCCTTTGTATTGGGTGGTCATGGCGATACGATGGTGCCATTGACACGCTATTCCACAGTGGCAGGTATTCCTGTGCCTGATTTGATCGCTATGGGCTGGTCTACTGAAGATAAAATTGCTGAAATTGTGCAACGCACAAGAGATGGCGGCGCTGAGATTGTCGGTTTGTTAAAAACAGGATCTGCTTTCTATGCACCTGCGTCTTCAGCCATTGAAATGGCAGAAGCTTATTTGAAAGATAAAAAGCGCGTTCTGCCATGTGCAGCTTATGTTGACGGTGCTTATGGTCTTGATGGCATGTATGTTGGCGTGCCTGCCGTTCTTGGTGGCAATGGTGTTGAACGTGTTGTTGAGATTGCTCTTAATGATGAAGAACAAGCCATGTTTGATCATTCAGTCGAGGCTGTGAAAACATTAAATGAAATTACTGAACGGGCTGAATAAGCCCGTTTTTTTTGACTTACTTATATGAGCTGATTGCGGCTGGTAAAGTAAGGTTCAATCCAATAGGGAAATGGTGGGGTTAAATTTATGAATATCCATGAGCATCAAGCCAAAGCATTGCTGGCAGATTATGGGGTGAATGTCGCCAAAGGTCATGCTGCTTTTTCAGTCGATGACGCAGTACGTGCAGCCGAAGCGCTTGGCGGTCCAGTTTATGTTGTTAAAGCACAGATTCATGCAGGTGGCCGTGGTAAAGCAGGCGGCGTGAAAGTGGTCAAATCAATTGATGAGGTGCGCAGCGAAGCTGAAAAAATGCTGGGCATGACATTGGTCACACATCAAACAGGTCCTGAAGGCAAAGAAGTTCAACGTCTTTATATCGAAGATGGGTGCAACATTGCACGTGAACTTTATTTGTCCTTGCTTGTGGATAGAACCTCTTCTCAAGTGACAGTGATTGCCTCGACTGAAGGCGGTATGGATATCGAAGAAGTGGCGGCAGCTACCCCTGAGAAAATCTTAACGCTGTCTATTGATCCAGCAACAGGCATGATGCCACATCATATCCGCCGTATTTGCACCCAGCTTGAGCTCACAGGTGCGACAGCAAAGAAAGCCACAAGCTTCTTGCGTGGCATTTTCCGTGCCTTTTGTGAAAAAGACGCTGCCATGATTGAAATCAACCCTCTTGTTGTAACTGGCGATGATGATTTGATGGCGCTAGATGCGAAAATTGGTTTTGATGATAACGCACTTTATCGTCATCCTGATATCTTGGAATTACGTGATCTTTCAGAAGAAGATCCAGCTGAGGTGCGCGCATCAGAATTTGATTTGAATTATATCAAATTAGATGGCGATATTGGCTGTATGGTCAATGGCGCTGGTTTGGCAATGGCGACAATGGATATCATCAAGCTAGAAGGCGGCGAGCCAGCTAACTTCCTAGATGTTGGCGGTAGCGCCACCAAAGAGAGAGTGACAGAAGCTTTTAAAATCATTCTATCAGATGACAATGTCAAAGGTATCTTGGTCAATATTTTCGGTGGCATCATGCGTTGCGATATCATCGCAGAAGGTGTGGTTAGCGCCGCACGTGATTTAGGGCTGACCAAACCTTTGGTGGTTCGTCTTGAAGGCACAAATGTCGAAGAAGGTAAAGCCATCATGGCAAATTCAGGTTTAAGCATTATTGCTGCTGATAATTTAGCAGATGCAGCCCATAAAATTGTTGCTGCTGTAAAGGGGGCATAATTGTCATGTCAGTACTCGTAAATAAAGATACCAAGTTGATCTGTCAGGGTTTTACAGGTGCACAAGGCACATTCCACTCAGAGCAAGCCATTGCGTATGGCACAAATATGGTCGGCGGTGTAACGCCAGGTAAGGGTGGTCAAACACATCTTGGCTTGCCTGTATTTAACACTGTTGCTGAAGCTGTTGAACAAACAGGCGCCAATGCGTCTGTGATTTATGTGCCGCCGCCATTCGCTGCTGATTCGATTCTAGAAGCCATCACAGCCGGTATTGAGCTGATTATCTGTATTACAGAAGGCATTCCTGTGATGGATATGGTCGCCGTTAAACGTGCCCTTGAAGGCAGTAATAGCCGTCTGATTGGCCCAAATTGCCCAGGTATCATTACGCCAGATGAATGTAAAATTGGCATTATGCCTGGTCATATTCACAAAGCAGGCAAGATTGGCATTGTCTCTCGCTCTGGCACTTTGACATATGAGGCTGTGGCACAAACAACAGCTGCAGGCCTAGGTCAATCAACATGTATTGGTATTGGCGGCGATCCTGTCAATGGTACAAATTTCATCGATTGCTTGTCATTATTCCTTGATGATCCGCAAACAGAAGCGATTGTGATGATTGGTGAAATTGGTGGATCTGCTGAAGAAGAAGCCGCAGCCTATTATGCAGCGCATCCAAATAAAAAACCAATTGCCGGCTTTATTGCAGGTCAAACAGCGCCTCCTGGCAGACGTATGGGCCATGCAGGCGCGATTGTTGCAGGTGGCTCAGGCGCTGCGTCTGACAAAATTGATGCCATGCAAAAAGCAGGCTTCGTGATGGCGAAATCACCAGCTGATCTTGGGGCTGCGATTCAAAAAGCCATCGCAGATTTTTCAGCATAAAGAACAATTATCAAGAGGGTTTGGTGAAGTGGCAAAAGTGCGTTACCTTACCCTCACAGATATCTGTGGTTTATGTGAATTACTGAATGTGACAAAGGATATTTTGGAACAAGACAATGGATAGCACGCTACTATCTGGGGCAAATGCCACCTTCATAGCTGAGATGCATAATGCATGGTCAGAAAATCCTCACTCTGTTGATCCAGAATGGGCCACTTATTTCGCGACGATTGGTGATTTAACATCAGATATCGAAGCACGCCCAAGCTGGGGCAAGGCACCTTCTCAAGTGGTCGGTGCTCATGACCCGGATGCCTCTATTAAGGCGGTTGCCAAAGGCATTGCCGGCAATCGTGATTTGCTTGCTGGTGATGTCAGATCAGCTACACTTGATTCATTGCGCGCGATTATGCTGATCAGGGCCTATCGCATCCGTGGCCATTTATTGGCAGATCTTGATCCTCTTGCTTTGCAAGAAAAAGAAATTCATCCTGAATTAGATCCAGCGACTTATGGGTTTGGCGAAGCTGACTATGATCGTCCTATTTTCATCAATTATGTGTTAGGTCAAGAAATTGCCACGTTAAGTGAAATTCTGGACATCTTGAAAGCCACCTATTGTGGTACGATTGGTGTTGAATTTATGCATATTCAAGATCCAGCGCAGAAAGCCTGGATCCAAGAACGTATAGAAGCCATTCACAATCGCACAGAATTTACCAAAAGAGGTAAAGTCGCTATTTTTGAAAAGCTTGTTCATGCTGAAAATTTTGAGCAATTCCTGCATAAAAAATACATTGGGACAAAGCGTTTTGGTCTAGATGGCGGTGAGGCTATCATTCCTGCTTTGGAACAAATCCTCAAAAGAGGCGGCCAGATGGGCCTCAAAGAGGTTGTGATTGGCATGGCGCATCGCGGGCGCTTGAATGTCTTAAACAATGTGATGAGCAAGCCGTTTCGCGCAATCACCTCTGAATTTCTTGGCAATCAAGCAAACCCAGAAGAAGCTGGCGGCTCAGGTGATGTGAAATATCATATGGGCGCCTCTTCAGATAGGCAGTTTGATGATAATGAGATTCATTTGTCTCTTGCGCCAAATCCTTCTCATCTAGAGATTGTCGACCCTGTTGTCATTGGCCGTGTCAGAGCCAAGCAAGAACAGCAAAATGATATGGATAGACGTCAAGTATTAGGCGTGTTGCTTCATGGTGATGCGGCTTTTGCTGGTCAAGGTGTGGTCGCTGAGACCTTCGCGTTTTCTGCGCTGCGTGGCTATCGCACAGGGGGCACCATACATATTATTGTGAATAATCAAATTGGCTTTACAACAAGCCCCCATTATTCACGCTCCTCTCCTTATCCTACAGATGTAGCCAAAATGGTGATGGCACCTATTTTGCATGTGAATGGTGATGATGCTGAAGCGGTGGTGCATGCCGCACGTATTGCCACTGAGTTCCGTCAAACATTTGGTGTGGATGTGGTACTGGATATTTTCTGTTATCGCCGCTTTGGTCATAATGAAGGTGATGAGCCTGCATTTACACAGCCGCAAATGTATAAAAAAATCGCTGCACAACGGTCAACCAGAGAAATCTATGGTGATCAGCTGATTCGTGAAGCCATCTTAACGCAAGATGAAGCGCAAGCGATCATTGATGAACATAATGCCCACCTCAATGAAGAATTTGAAATTGGGGCAACTTATAAGCCGAATAAAGCTGATTGGCTTGAAGGCCAATGGACAGGGATTAAGAGTGCAACTACAGGGCCAAGGCGCGGTGAAACCGCTGTTTCTCTTGATATGTTGCGCGCAGTTGGTGATGTGATGACAACTGTCCCTGAGGGCTTACATATTCACAGCAAATTACAACGTGTGATTGATGGGCGTAAAAAAGCACTGACATCTGGCGAAGGCATTGATTGGTCAACAGCTGAACATTTGGCCTTTGGCTCATTGCTTCTTGAAGGAAATCCGGTGCGCTTGTCAGGACAAGATTCTTGTCGTGGCACATTTAGTCAGCGTCATGCTGTGTTTGTGGATCAAAACGCTGAGACACGCTACACCCCTTTGATGAATTTGTCAGAGGACCAAGGCACATTTGAAGTGATTGATTCACCTCTATCTGAAGCATCTGTCATGGGTTTTGAATATGGATTTGCGCAAGCAGAACCAAATGCGCTTGTGATGTGGGAAGCTCAATTTGGTGATTTTGCCAATGGTGCGCAGGTGGTCGTCGATCAATTTATCTCTTCTGGCGAAGCCAAATGGCTTCGAATGAACGGCCTTGTCTTGTTACTGCCTCATGGATATGAAGGCCAGGGACCAGAACATTCATCAGCACGTCTTGAACGGTATTTACAGCTATGTGCAGAAGATAATATGCAGGTTGTCAATTGCTCAACCCCAGCAAATTATTTCCATGTTCTGCGCCGCCAGTTAAATCGTGATGTCCGCAAACCGCTTGTGATCATGACGCCAAAATCATTGTTACGTCATAAATCATGTGTCTCATCTTTGGAAGAAATGGGCCCAGGCACATCCTTCCATCGTATCTTAGATGAACATGATGCACAGATTAAAAATAACAATGTCACAAGAGTCGTTCTTTGTTCTGGCAAGGTTTATTATGATCTTGAAGCCAAGCGTCGTGAAGAAGGTCACCATCATGTGAAGCTTGTTCGTGTTGAACAGCTTTATCCTTTTGCGACAGAAACAATGGTCGATATTTTGAAGCAAACGCCAAAAGCAGAAGTGATTTGGTGCCAAGAAGAGCCGCAAAATATGGGCGCATGGCATTTTGTGCGTGATGATATTGAAGAGGCGATGACCTTGGCAAAGATGGCAAAAACACGCCCTGACTATGCAGGCAGATCTGCGGCCGCGTCTCCTGCCACAGGTTCAGGGTCACGTCATGCCAAAGAACAAAATGACTTGGTCATACAGGCTTTGACACAAAAATATTAATTTTTCTTAATGAAATAGCGCAGACAAGGTGCTGATAAAAAGTAGGCTTAGGAAGGATAACAGTCATGGCGATTGAAATCACAGTCCCAGTGTTAGGTGAATCAGTTGTAGAAGCAACGATCGCGCGTTGGATAAAAAAAGCGGGAGATGCGGTGGCTGCCGATGAGCCTGTGGTTGAGCTTGAAACAGATAAGGTGACTTTGGAAGTGCCAGCACCTGTCAATGGCACGCTGACTGATATTGTCGCGGCGGAAGGGACAACTGTTGAAGTCGGCGCCATTTTGGCAATGATGGAAGAAGGGGCAGCACCTGCTGCATCTGCTGCGCCAGCAGAAACTGAGACGCCGTCAGCTGCACCTGCCGCGGCAACGCCGGCACCGGCTACGCCAGCACCAACTACGACAGCACCGGCCGCGCCAGCGCCAAAGATGGCAGCGAGCGCTCATCCTTTATCACCAGCTGTGAAGCGTCTTGTTGAAGAAAATAATCTAAATCCTGCGGCCATTCCGGCAACAGGCAAAGATGGCCGCTTGACCAAAGGCGATGTGCAAGATGCGATTGCCAAAGGTATTGGCAAAGCGACATCTGCCCCAGCCGCGCCTGCATTGGCCCCTCGTAAAGATGATGCGCGTGAAGAACGTGTGCCGATGTCACGTCTGCGCCGCATGATTGCCCAGCGTCTGAAAGAAGCTCAGAATACAGCGGCCATGCTGACAACCTTTAATGAGGTTGACATGACAGAGCTGATGAAATTGCGTTCAGAATATAAAGAAGATTTTGAAAAGAATCACGGTGCGCGTTTGGGCTTCATGGGCATGTTTGTCAAAGCTGCCATTACCGCACTTGGTGAATATCCAGCGGTGAATGCTGAAATTCATGGTGATGACATCGTCTATAAGAATTTTTATAATATCGGTGTGGCCGTCGGCACACCTCAAGGTCTTGTGGTGCCTGTGCTGAAAGATGCGCAAGATATGAGCTTGTCAGATATTGAAAAGACCATTGCTGATTTTGGCCTTCGTGCCCGCGATGGTAAGCTTGGTCCAGCAGATATGATGAATGGCACATTCACTATTTCAAATGGCGGCGTTTACGGCTCATTGATGTCAACGCCAATCATCAACCCGCCTCAATCTGCGATTTTAGGCATGCATAAGATCCAAAAGCGTCCTGTCGCGATAGGTGATAAGGTCGAGATTCGCCCTATGATGTATTTAGCTCTGTCATATGATCACCGTATCATTGACGGCAGAGAAGCCGTATCATTCTTGGTTCGCATTAAAGAATCAATCGAAGATCCACGTCGCTTATTGCTAGGAGTGTAAATCTTATGTCTGACTTTGATTTAATTGTCATTGGCGCTGGCCCAGGAGGCTATGTTTCCGCTATCAGAGCTGCGCAATTAGGCATGAAAGTAGCTTGTGTTGATAAACGGACAACATTAGGCGGCACCTGTTTGAATGTAGGATGTATCCCATCAAAGGCTTTGTTAAATAGCTCAGAAAAATACGCAGATGCTGCCAATGGCAAGCTTGATGATCTAGGCATTTCCTTTGGCAAGGTGAAGTTAGACTTAAAAGCGATGATGGCGTCCAAAGATAAGATCGTCAAAGGCCTCACAGGTGGCATTGATATGCTGTTTGCCAAAAATAAAGTCACAAGACTAACAGGCACAGCCATGATCACCAAGCCAGGTGAGGTCACATTGACTGATGGGCCTGATAAGGGTGTGTATCAGGCAAGCAAAATATTAATTGCCTCTGGTTCTGTGCCAACCAGCCTGCCAAATGTGGATATTGATGAAAAGAAAATCGTCTCTTCTACAGGCGCATTGGCTCTTACAGAAGTGCCGAAAAAATTGGTGGTGATTGGCGCAGGCTATATTGGTCTTGAAATGGGTTGTGTGTGGTCTCGTCTTGGCGCAGAGGTCGAAGTCATTGAATATCTGCCTCGTATTTTGCCAGGCATGGATAATGAAGTGGCCACAAAGTTTAAATCATTGATGACAAAGCAGGGCTTAACATTCACCATGTCGACAGCGGTGACATCAGCCAAAGCAACAGCCAAAGGTGTGACCTTAACAGTGACAGATGCAGATGGCAGTAATGAACGCGATATATCTTGTGATATCGCGCTCGTATCTGTCGGGCGTAAAGCGGCCACTGAACAGCTTGGCCTTGATAAGCTTGGCATCTCTTTAACTGCACGTGGTCAGATTATCGTTGATGAAGATTTCGAAACCAATATTGAAGGCATTTATGCTATTGGGGACGTCATTGAAGGGCCAATGTTAGCCCATAAGGCTGAAGAAGATGGCGTGGCATGTGTGGAAATTATGGCAGGCATGGCTGGTCATGTTGATTATGATCACGTCCCTGGCATTGTCTATACAAGCCCTGAAGTGGCCACGCTTGGTATGACAGAAGAAGCGTTAAAAGATTCGGGTATTGCCTATAATAAAGGTAGCTTTCCGTTTTTAGCCAATAGCCGTGCAAAAGCAACAGGCCATACAGATGGTTTTGTTAAAATGTTGGCATGTGCCAAGACAGATAGGGTTCTTGGTGTCCATATTATCGGTCATGAGGCAGGCACTTTGATTCATGAATGTGCCACAGCGATGGCCTTTGGCGCCTCCTCAGAGGATATTGCGCGCACATGTCATGGTCACCCAACCATGAATGAAGCTGTCAAAGAAGCAGCGCTCGCTGTGGATAAGAGAGCGATACATATTTAAACTTATGTCTTGGCGCGAGGATGTGTTTGTTGATGCACATCCTTAAGCCTCTGTTTATCAATATGCGTATAGCGTTGGGTTGTTGAAAGGCTGGCATGTCCCAGCAATTGTTGAATGGCCCGCAAATCACCACCACCTGATAATAAAGATGTGGCAAAGGCATGACGCAAGGCATGAGGTGTCGTATGCGCAGGTAGATGTGCCGCATCTCTTAATTGTTCGACACATCTTTGCACTGCGCGAGGGCCTAATGGATTGCCTCGGCTAGACAGAAATAAGGCCTGATCACTCTGTGCTGTCATAGGCAAAGGGCATTGTTCAAGATAGCTGTGAACAGCTGTGGCAATCATTGGCAATAAGGGCACGTCTCTGATCTTGCCACCTTTGCCTTTAATCCTTAACCAATCACCAAGAGGCACATCCTTGGTTGTTAAGCTTAAGGCTTCAGAAATTCTCAATCCAGCGCCATATAATAGTAATAAAATGGCGTAATCACGCTGATTTTGCCAGGCAGGGCCTCGGCGCCCCGCGAGGCTTGTCAGCATGGCTTGGGTCTGTGTCTCATTAATGGCTTTTGGCAGAGGAGCTGGCACTTTGGGCGCCTTCATCCAGCTGAAATCAGGCATGTCAATCTGATGATGGCGCAACCCGTAACGATAATATGAGCGCAATGTAGAGACACGTCTGGCAATGGTTGTGCGCGCAAGGCCTCGTTTTTGAAGATCGGCAAGATAACGTCGAAATAAGGCGCGCTTTGGTGGTGAGATGGAGGCTTTTTCTTGCTTTATAAAGGCCAGATAATCATGAAAGTCACGTTGATAGGCAGATAAGGTTGCCTCAGGATATCGCCTCTCACTTTCAAGCCATGTTAACCAATCATGTTCCCAAGAGCGTGTCATGATCTTTTATTGATTGTGCTTGTGTGATGAATCAAGAATCCTCAGCAAGCTGACGCCAATCATCTCAGAGAGATGAAATAAAATAGATTGCCCCTTATCAAGGCTGAAGCTGTCATTTTTCTTGCCCCCAATTATCAGACAGCAAGAAGAGATAGGCGCTGGTAATTGATCAGGCAAGCGGATCACAGCCATACTTTTTGTTGAGGATGATACAACATCTTGCAAGATATCAGGCACAGCGCCCATATAGACCACATCATCTTTCATAATGCTCTGAATCTCGTTGCTTGATAGGCATGTAAAGCCAAGAGATTTTGCCTCTGATGTCATGTGATGATCCAACAAGACAAGATCACAGCTCACAAGGCCAAAGATAAGAGGTAATTCGTCCCTGACCATTTGTGCTA
>WTHW01000100.1 GCA_011526395.1 Alphaproteobacteria bacterium | reverse complement strand
ACCTATTGATATTGCTCAAGGGTGACTTGAGTTGACGCAGGGCATAGGTAATCTTTCCGCCCCCGGGCACCACTTTTTTCCGATATAATATCTCAATATCCTAAAATGCACGTTGGCTTCATTCATGAGGTGATGTTTGTCTTATTATGATTATGCCTTCGAAGGGGCGGTTGAAAAGCTTGCGATAGGCAATGGCCGCAAGGTGCTTTATTATAATGTACTCCTCTTGCCTGAAGAGCTGATAAAAGCCCTGCCATTCAAGGCATTCCCGAAATTACGCATCATTGGAGAGGTCGCAGACCATCCTATCAGAGGTGCGTGGAACCCTGTTGCAGATGGCAGAAAATATTTTATTTTATCGCAACGATTTCTAGATAATGCTGATTTGGGTATCGGCGATATGGTTGAAATGCGGTTCGATATTGATGACCAAGATTATGTGGATATCCCTATTGAATTGGAAAGTGAATTATCTACCAATAGTGCCCTCGCACAGAAATGGCAGGCGCTGACCTCTGGCAAGAGACGCTTTTATTGTTATCAAATTGACTCAGCAAAGCAGCAAGCTACGAGGCAAAATCGATTGCAAAAAGTCATGACAGAGCTTCTAGGATAGCAATCTCACGTTTGAGACTATCAAAATGCATCCTTACATATTTTTGATTTTTTTCCCTTTGCCGCAAGCAAGCGCAATCTCATCACATCTTTTTTGTCTTGTCTCTTGCCTCTTAGCAGATGCCAGCCACCGCAGGATGTTGCGTTGATATGATGGCGCGCTATTCTGCCACCATTCAGTGCCTTTATGATTACTCAGCGCATGGGATAAATCATCTGGGCAAACAAGCTCATCAACATCCTGATTGGCAAGCCACGTGCCATTTTGCTTGGCATGCTCTATCATGGTGAGGCCGCTTTGGTGCAGTTGGCCATTTGCTTGCAGTCTTTCAACTCTGTCACGATAGCTCTTGGTCCATTTTTGTTGTTTTCTTTTGCAAATTAATTGCATGGTGCGCCCCTCATCTAGGGCAAAGCGCCGACCATCTATCCAGCCATAAGCCAGAAGAGCATCTAACACTTCATTGCGGCTGACATATTTTTCTATTTCAGATTTTTTCCAAGTCACCAACAGATAAGACTCATCAGATTGATGATTATCAGACAACCATTCTATCAAAGCAGTGCTGCTTTCTATCTGGATTTGCTTCATGCCCTCAACCATATCTGTTATCCTAGCCCTCATGACAATAACGGTGATGGGCTAAAGATAGTGCAGCCATCTAGCAAAGAAAGATAGCTGAGGCTTTGTTTTCTTCACTTTTCATCACAGCATTTCTGGCAGCAACCATTTTGCCGGCACAATCTGAGGCTGTCCTTGCTTATCATATTGCATCGAGTGAGGATCAAATTTACGCGGCCATTCTTGTGGCGACAGCTGGCAATGTTTTGGGCGCCATTGTGAATTGGTGGTTGGGTAAATATCTGAACCAATTCCAAAGCCGGCGTTGGTTTCCGATTGGGCCAGAAAAACTAGATAAAGCACGCATCCATTATGCACGCTATGGCAGATATTCACTGCTCCTTAGCTGGGTGCCTATTATTGGCGATCCTATCACGATGATAGCCGGATTTCTTCGCGAGCCTTTTTGGTCATTTTGCTTGCTGGTCACAATCGCCAAGGGCGCGCGTTATCTTGTTGTGGCTGGCCTTGTTTTGCCATTTACCTAAAGAGCGCCTCACGCGCTAGGCAGGGTTATTTAGCCCCATCATATCTGTCATGCCCATGGCGCTCATACCACCATCAATGGTGATATCTTGCCCCTTAATCCATGCGCTTTGTGGTGAGGTTAAAAATAAAATGATATCAGCAATTTCCTCAGGATGGCCAGGGCGGCCAGCTCTTGCGATATTTTTAGCAACTTTCTCTCCAAAGGCTCTGGTGAAGTCATCTAAAATCCCTGTGCTAACGGCCGCAGGGCTGACGGCATTCATACGGAACCCTTTTTGTATCATGCGCTCTGTCTGTGACATCGTATAGACAATGACAGCTTCCTTGCTGAGGTTATAGGCGCGTGTGGCATCTATCTCATGGTCTGCCAAAAAGGCTGCCATGCCATCTATATCTGTTGCCATCAAGGCTTTGACTTGCTCGATATTTTGCTGCCACATCGCGCCCGCACGAGAGGCTGTATTCACAATAGAGGCGCCAGCAGATAATTTTTGCTCAAAGCCTTCAAGAAAGGCTCTAAAGCCATAATAATTGACCTTTAAAATCATCTCTGTCAGACCCTCGCGTGGCGGCAGGCCTGCATTGTTGATAAGAGCATCAAAGGTGCCATCAGCCTGTTCAATCGCACGTGCAATAGAGGCAGGATCGCTAAGGTCTGTCTTAATCCACTGGCTTGCGCCTTCAGCAGGCTCTGAGACATCAAAGACTATGACGTCGTGATTGGTACTTGATAACTTTTGAACAATGCTAGCTCCAATACCTGTTGAGCCACCTGTGAGTGCGACACGCATGGTTTTTTATCCTTTAGAAACGAATAGTCTTAACTCTATGAATTAGCATAAATCTGTAAATAAAATGATTGCGCTGACTGGCCGCCAGCGCAATCTAAAATGCTTAGTTCAACACGCCTACTTCACGATAGTAACGTGCTGCACCTGGATGAATTGTCATGCCGCCAATATTTGTGACTGCAAACTTCACATTTAGCTGTTTTGCCCATGGCGCATCTGATGTGACCTGATCTAAATTATCCCAAAATGCTTTGGTGATGTTGTACACAGTATCATCATCAAGATCAGCGCGGATGCCGATGCCAACTGGCACGTTCATTGACATCACAGCACTTGTGTTCTTCTGACCTTTATAAAGACCTGCTGGGATCTCATCTAGGTAACGGAACTTGCCAAGAAACTTCGTTACAGCTTCACCTTCATAGCTTTCAGGGCCAATGAAGCGGACATCTTCTGTTTCTGTGAATTGGATAAACTGGCCACATGGGTCGATACAGCCATTTACATACACATCAATCTTGCCATCTAGGAAAGCTTGATAGCCTGTCTGCCAGTTTGCTTTGATAGCTTCGTAATCTTCACCAACTTCAAGGCCGGTTGTGGACTTAATCCAGCCGCGAGCAGCATTATAAGCGCCGCCACCTTGTGGACCTAGGAAGACTGTTGCGCCTTCAATATCGTCTAGCACTTGAATGTCGCTATCAGCGCGCACGGCAAAGTGATATTGACCATATGGATAAAGCATCAACAAGTTTACGTTTTTCGCTAACTTAGGTGCTTCAGGCTCTTTTGCATACATCGCTTTACCAGCTGACATCAAACCATGCACAACCTGATTTGTCATAGACATATCAAGGTTACCACGACCTACTTCCATCATATGCAATGTGGCAGCACCGCCGCCAGCGACTTCAATTTCAACATTATCAAGGTTGTTTGTCACCACATTGGCAAAGGTTGCCATTGTAATAGCCGCACTTAGATTTGGCGCGATTGTGGCCATTTTCAGCTTTGTGTCTGCAGCAAATGCTGGACCAGCAAGCATCATAGATGCCGCTAACGCCATTGTAAATTTACGCATAATATCCTCCCTATGACTGCGTTAATTCTTGGTCTCGGACATTTTGTTATTTGTTATAATTGCCATCCGATGAACAATTATAAATCCAATACCAATCGCAAAAGCGATTCTAGAGGTATAGAAATCTGGTGTTAAAACTGTGATGCCAATAACAGCTCGTAATAGGCGCTCTGTTGTTTTTAAGCGGAATTTCTCCATGCCAGTGAGCGCAGAGGCTAGGAGCCACATTGACAGCGTAAATGCGAGGACGATCCAGCCCAAATCACCCCATGTGACGCTGTTAAGATCAATCATCGCACGGCTATCAGGAAGCTCTTCACCGAACCACAAGAATAGAGTTTGTAATTTGTAAATAACGGCTGGGTGATAGACAAAGATGAAAGGTATCAAAAAGCCAGCAAGTGACAGGCGCGCTGCCTGAAACCCTGTCTGTAGTGGCGGCGCACCAGCAATAGGCGCCGCGGCAAAGGCCGCTAGCGCAACAGGCGGTGTCACTGTTGAGATGACAGCAAAAAAGACAACAAACAAATGCAATGTTAAAGGCGCAATGCCAACCGTATCAATGCCAGATGACAGGGCGATCACGATGATAAAATAAGTCGCACCGGGCGGCAGTCCCATGCCCAGAACGATTGAGCCAATCGCAACCACGAGCAAGGTTAAGAATAACGGGCCATCAGATAGCTGTGCTAGCAACAAAGCAAGTCTGCCAGAAAAACCTGAGACTTGAATAAGCCCAACAATCAGGCCAATCGCGGCAACAATGATGATGATTGTGGCTGCCATTTGCCCGCCATCAATAAACGCGCGCACCACTTTGCGATAATCTCTAAATTGTGGGAATAGAATAAGCGCTGATATCAAAGCTGTTATAAACCCGTAAAAGCCAGCCTTTAGCACAGATGGTTGTGCAAACAGGAAATAGCTTAAGACGGCGATTGGCAAGATAAACACCAAACATTGAACAAGCTCGCTATTGCTTAATTTAGGTCTTTGTTCGACTGATAAAGGCCCGATACCTTGTTTTCGGGCTTCAAAATAAACTGTTAAAAATGTGCCGAAATAATAGAATATAGCCGGCACAATCGCTGCTACCACAATATAGCGATATTCAAGACCAATTTGCCCAGCGACAAAGAAAGCAACAACACCCATAACAGGCGGCATGATTTGCCCGCCTGTGGATGCGGCCGCTTCAACCGCGCCTGCAAATGATGGCTTAAACCCTGATTTTTTGATGACAGGTATCGTCATCACCCCTGTTGATACAACGTTTGAGATAGCCGCGCCTGACAAAGTGCCAAATAGCGCTGATGAGGCAACAGCCGCATGAGCCGCTCCACCTGTAAAACCACCTGTTAGACGGTTCGCAATTTTCATCAATAATTGGCCTGCGCCGCACGATGTTAAAATAGCGCCGAAAATGATGAAGATTAAAACATTGCCAGATACCACCTGAATCGGCTGGCCAAAGATACCGCCAGTTTGCGACCAGAAATTCAATACCATGGCGCGCATTGATTGAGCGAATGTGCTTTCCGAGCCAGCAAAGATACCACCCCATTCAGGAATGTAGCCACGTATAAAGAAATAGATAATCCAGAATAAACAGAACGCCACAATAAAACTGCCATATAAGCGCCATGTTAAATATAATGTGATAGCTGTTATGATAGGGAAGAACAGATAATCCTTCATATGCGCTGTTGGCAAAAGGCCGCCATCTGTTGCGAATAAATTGGAAATCCATGTTGCTAACACAATCAAAGTGGTAACAGCCAAGACCCAATTTAATTTAGCAGTGCCATGTAATTTTATGGCAACAGTGATAAAGCCTAATAATATTGGCAGTCCAAGCACCATGCCTGTTGGCATCAAAATACCTTGTTCGAATGAACGGTAACTTGCCCCTAGCCAATGTGTTTTCAACAACACTCTTTTATCGCGCCGTGACAATTCTTCCCAATCAGCTGTCGTTGTTTGGATGAACCATTGTACAAATTCACCAATCGGGCCTGATGCCGCATAAATCAGAATCACAGCCGCAAGTATAAAGGCAAAGCCATTCGAGATATTCTGATTGATTTTTGAAATTGTCTCACTCGTAAACATGATGGTTACTCGCCAGTTTCCCTTAACTCTTTTGCTGCCCAAATATAGCTATTTCGTGCAGTGGCATTGATTTCAGTTTCAGCTAGTCTCTCTAATGTAGATGCTTTCAGCTCTGCCACAGGCTCACCTAGTGCCAATAACAAATCACATAATTCAAGACACCAATGGGCATTATCTGTTTCACTGGCTGCTTGGCGAAGCGCTGATATGCCACCTGCCAATTTCACCATTTCATTGGCGCGTGAGATGGTCGACATGCATGTCAGATTTGTTGGGTTGCCATCGTACCAACCTAATGTTCCCACAGCAAAAGCGCGCGCTGACCAGCCAAGCTTGCCATAAAATTCTTGTAACCAAGGCTTGTCTGCCAGTGATGGTGGCAAGGCTAGATCGCTACAAATATCATCCAGCGATTTACCCTCATCCATGCCTTTGGCTGTCTCGCGCATCACATGTAAAATGGCATCACGTGTGCTAATCAAAACTTCCGTGATATCTTCAGTGCCAAAGACAGGTCTTGTATGGCCGGGCGCCAAAATCTCAGGCGCCAGATCATTCATCATAGTCAGGCTATCTGCCCATTTTTGGAAATCACGATAGGCGGTGCCTCTGATGGCATATAAATTAGGGAAGGCGTGATACCAATTATCACCACAGAATAATATCTTTTGATCTGCTAGCCACACAATCAGATGATCATCTGTCTCGCCGGGGGCATGTATCAAACTTGCGTTGATACCATCAAGGTCAATATCACAATCCTCATGAATGATAACAGAGGGCGCAATAAACCCAGCACCCATCCCTTCCATGGGGCGGTTGCCGGGACCAACACCAAGGCTGATACGCTCATCATTTGACAGGCCAATACCAAATTGCATCTTGGTACGCCGCATAAGTGATTTATTGGCCGCGATAAGGTTCGGGTCAACATCAACAAGGTCTGACTT
Source organism: Alphaproteobacteria bacterium (assembly GCA_011526395.1). Classification (GTDB taxonomy): domain Bacteria; phylum Pseudomonadota; class Alphaproteobacteria; order Puniceispirillales; family Puniceispirillaceae; genus UBA685. The sequence goes on along the minus strand of WTHW01000100.1, from coordinate 3,208 downwards.
AAACTTATGTGATGCGATTACGGGAACATCTTTGTCTTCGCTGAATATGGTAGCGCCTGAGATATGATCACGGTGACTATGTGTTAAAATAATGCGCCCCACAGGCTTATCGGTCAGCTCTCTGAAATCCTTTAGGATATTTTCAGCCGCTTTTGTTGTCTCAGTTGTGTCAATGATTGTGATGCTGTCACGGCCTTCGATCAAATGGACATTTGAGGCGGCATAGCCAACCGCAGTCCAGATACCATCTGCTAGTTGAATGATATCCTTTTGTAACTGTTCCGATTGTTTGACGAGTGCGGCATGCGCTTTCATAAAATCACCTCTGGCTAAGACTTAAGACTGATTAAAATCGTAAAATTCTGTTTTTGGATGAAACGTAATCCACGCACGAATAAATTGCTGATAGCTTTGCATCTGTTTTAATTGCGCACCCTGCAGCGAGCCGCTTTGGCATCTGCCAAGATGGTCCCACCGTGAGTTTGTTTCAGCATCAATGATAGCGCCATTATTCATCTCAAAATGCAATGGCCGACCATCCACCTCATTATGATAGACAAAGGCAGATGTTTTCTCGGCATCTGAAATGGCAACCACAGAGTATGGGCCAATCATATCAGTGACGAGTTGCTTATTTTGCAATTCAATCAAATCATATGCTTTTTCATGGCCGTCAATTTCAACGCCAATGACCATAGGCGGCGTCTTTTGAAAATGCCATCTTGGGAAGGTTGCTTCATATTTTAAGAGCTTTGCAAGGAAGTTATATTTCTTCTCAAAAACAGGGTCATATTGCAGTATCTGTGTATCAGGATGCTTTTCAATCCAATTTGAAAGTGACATCTGCTCGCAATAAATATCCTCTAATTGCTGACCTTTTTTCGCGCCTTTTACAGCCTCGCCTGTTTCTTGGCGCCACCATGAATTTGTAATGTTATCACGCAAAATAGCATTGAAAGACACCGCGCCCACTAGCGCAAATTCGGGCGTGCCCTCTGCCCAATTCGCATCATATACACGGCCACTGCGACACATCCCACAATAAGTAGCAACAATCGGATGACCACCTACCTCATCAGATAGCTGGTGATGATAGAATAAGAGATTGGCAGGATAGGCTTTTGCCTCTCCGTTCATTTCAACACCAATAATAGGCAAATCAGTGGGCACTTGATTATCAGACGCGCTAACAAATGTTTTTTGCGTGATAGGTAAAAACTTATATTTACCAATCCAAAATTTATTAAACAGCCAATAAATACCGCCCCATAATGCAAAGCACATAATAAGGCCCGCAGAGAAACCCACCATATTGGTCACTTCAAGCTGCGCAAAAGCAAACAACAATGCCGCTATTAAAATAAGACGGAACTTTAAGATATTTGACCACATGAAATAGGCCAAATGAATTTGCCAAGAAAAGCTTTGCAAGATAGGAGGCGTGCCATTGGCGCTGAGCCCTTTAACAAGCTCTGTTGCTATAAGAAGCGCAAAAATTGCAAAAAATAGATCCATGAACATAATCCCCCTACCCATATATCAGATTGAAAATTTTATCTGATACCATGCAATATCGTTGCACTGAAAATCTGAGTGTCCAAATAAAAAAGTAATAAAAAACACCCTTTTTAGCTTATTTGCGACTTATTGGCTCGATTACGACTTTTTTGCCCTTTCTGAATATTCAAATTTGAATAACAGATAAAAATATGAAATCTGCTTTTGATTGTTATAAATCTAGCGTGATTTCGCCGCCCTTATCTTTGGCTCTGGATTGACACAATATAATGGTATTTTCGCGTTGCTTCTTTGATAAGACAAAGTCGCGATGCTCCACCTCGCCTGATACCAATCCACATTGGCACACACCGCAAATGCCATCAGAACATTTTACATCAACTTTAAATCCAGCTTCTATCAGAACATCACTTGCTGTTTTTTCGCTTGGCACATGGAGCCGCTGGCCAGATTTTTGCAAAATCAGCGTAAAGTCTTCATCAATATAGTCTGGCAATTCAGGCACAGAGAAATATTCAAGGTGGCGCGCCTCTTCTGGAAACCCTTGTCTCTCAGCGGCTTCTAGGACGGAGTCCATATATCTTGTCGGACCGCATGTATAAAGATGAGCGCCCCTTTGATGATCAGATAGGATATCATCCAAATCAGCGCGCGTGCCATCATCTGAATAATGGAAATGAACTTTATCTGCCCATGGCGCTTGTTTTAAGATTTCCAAATAACCAGCTGTTTGTGACGATTTGGCTGAATAATGAAGCACAAAATCTTTGCCACAAGCATGCAAGCGATGGGCAAAGGCAATCATAGGCGTCACACCAATCCCGCCAGCCATTAAATAAGTTTTGCTAGCATCTTCGACTAATTCAAAATGATTGATTGGCTTTGATATAAATATTTTACGGCCTTGGCTGAATATGCGGTGAAGCAAGGCTGACCCACCGCGTCCTTTATCTTCGCGAAGCACACCTATTTGATATTTGCTTCTATCAGCGGGGTCGCCTGACATTGAATATTGGCGCAAATATTCAGGTGCCACAACGATATCAAGATGCGCGCCAGCACGCCATTCTGGCAAATCACTGCCATCAAGACTGCGCAATTCATACATGGTAATATCAGGCGTCATCGCCTCAACTTTGGAGACCTCAACACGTATAACCGGCGACTCATCGCCATTATGATAACGATGAATATGGTCGCTCTCACCTTTGGCAAGTTTTAGCTTATATTCCTCTGCGGTAATCATGGCTTGATAGGCCTCAATGCCTTTTTCTCTATCCATTGGATAGGGGTAAGGATAGGGATGAGGCGCCAGATTCGCAGGATAAACAGCAAGTGTCTGATCAGAATATTTCAAGTTCAAATCACGTTGTAAATCGCGCCGATTCACTTCTTTTTGTGCAGGGTGATAGCCACCATCAGATTCAAGGCTGATATCCCACCACCATTTTTTGACATCATTCAAGCCGCCCTTACCAGCAGCATCATCAAGCCATGCGAGGGCAGGGGCTAATTTTGGCATATGCATGGCCGCAAAGCGGAACGGCTTTTCGGCAAACAAGCCTTCTAGGTTCCAAGGGCATGTTTTCATGCACCGCCCACACACCGCGCCGCCCTCATTTGTGATGCGATAGGTGGCGCATTTTTGGCTATCTGATTTCCAAATCTCATAGCCATTAAACATCAATTT
>WTHW01000152.1 GCA_011526395.1 Alphaproteobacteria bacterium | reverse complement strand
CATCGAGACTATGCGCATTCAAACAGAACAAATGGCTTTGTTTCAAGGAGAGCGTGGCATTAAAATGTTGCGCAAGCATCTAGCGGCTTATTGTGATGAAATTGAGGCTCCTGAACTGCGTGCCAAGCTAATGAAAGCAGTTACGGCAGCTGAAGTATTCACATCCATTGACGAATATTTATCATCATATGATGAAAAGGCAGCCTAAGATATGTCTGTCAAACCATCACCCATTTTAAAAGACAATCTCAGTGAAGATTGGATGGAGGCATTGCCTTACCCTATTTTTGGTCTTTCCGAAAATTATCAATTTGTCTTTGTCAATTATGCGGCTGAGGTATTTTTTGAACGCAGTCGGCATCTATTATTGAAAAGTAAGCTAAAGGATTTTTTTGAAGATGACAGCCCCATATTTGGGCTACTGAGGCGTTTATCATCGCATCTACAATCAGTAGGTGAACAAGAGATGACGTTGCTTAGCCCGCGTCTTGGAAAAAAGCTTGTTACGATACAAATAGCGAAAGCTTTAAGACAAGATGGATATATTATATCCATGCAAATGAGAGATGTTGCCGATCAGTTGCGCGGCCATTCCAAGTCGCGAGGGGCTGCGATGTCTATGGCAAAAATGACAAGCCTTCTAGCGCATGAGATTAAAAATCCACTTGCTGGTATTAAAGGGGCAGCCCAACTTATTGAACTTGATTGCTCTCAGGAGCAAACAGAGCTTACGCAACTGATTGTTGAAGAAACAAATCGTATTGCTGATTTACTTCATCGTATTGAAAATATGGCAGGGGCAGGTAAGCTAAGGTTCGCGTCTGTCAATGTGCATGAAGTTTTAAACCACGTTATAAATGTTACATCTGCATCATTCTCAGGTGCCGTAAAAATAGAACGGGTTTTTGACCCTTCGCTTCCAGATATTACAGCTGACCGAGCTCTATTAATTCAGGCCTTTTTGAATTTGTTGAAAAATGCATGTGAAGCCTGCCAAGACCCATCGGGCAAAGGCAAAGTTCGCGTCATAACGTCCTATGCAATTCATGCAATTAGCTCTTCATCAATGCAAGCGCGCGAGAGATATCTACCTCTACAGATTGATATTATTGATAATGGTCCCGGCATTCCAGAGGCCATAAGAGATATATTATTTGAACCATTTATCTCTAACAAGGCTGATGGTAGTGGTTTAGGACTGGCTGTTGTTGCTTCAGCGATTGCAGAACATGGTGGTGTGGTAAGAGCCGAATCCAATGATGGGGAGACCCACTTTCAAATATTATTGCCTATTTCGCCTGTTGTTCAGATAAATAATCAGGAGAATGCCTAATGTCGTTCTCATCTCAAGCACCATCTATCATTGTGGCAGATGATGATAAATCTGTTCGCATTGTCATCGGACAAGCACTTAAAAAACAAGGTTATCTTGTTCATACAACGGCCACGGCGGCTGGTATGTGGGACACGGTTAATGCCAAGCCAGATGCGCTTTTAATTACGGATGTTGGCTTCCCAGATGGTGATGCACTAGATATGTTGCCACGTTTGCTTGAGCGTCATCCAAAATTGCGCGTGATTGTTATGAGTGCAAGAGCAGACCTGCTTACAGCGGTGCAAACACAGCAACAAGGGGCAATTGACTATCTGCCAAAGCCTTTTGAATTGAGTAATTTGCTGAACACAACGAAATCAGCCCTAAATCAAACGCCTCAATCTCCTTCTCATGCGCCGCTTATCGATACTCCGCAAAATGTCTATGCGCCCTTGCTTGGCCGCTCATCTATTATGCAGGATGTTTATAAATCACTGGCAAAACTATCATCTCAATTTGCGCCAATTCTTGTTGAGGCCGAGCCGGGTTCTATGAAGTCTGAAGTTGCACGAGCCTTACATGATATGGGGTCAGATAATGCTGAGCCTTATCACATATTTGATTGTGCTAAGTCATTGCCAGAAGAACATGTAAATAAATTATTCGGTGAAAACGGTTCTTTTGCTACGGCCAAGAGTGGCACTTTATTTGTGAATAATGTGGAAATGATGTCACAAGAGGCCCAGTTAAGATTCGTAAATTCGCTAGAGACGCAGCAACACTCTCAAAGCTGGCCAAAGAGATTATTTGTTGGTTCAAATAATCGTTTTAAATTTGCTGTTGATAATGGAGATTTTAGGGAGGATTTATATTTTGCGTTAAGTGTCACTCCCATAAGATTGCCTGCTCTGCGTGAACGAAAGCAAGATATCCCTGCAATGGCACAACATTTTTGCGAATTGGCGAATGTTGAATTTGACGTTAAACGACAATTATCATTAACAGCAGTCTCAGCACTTCAGGAATCTAATTGGCCGGGTAACATCCGCGAGTTAAACTTCATTATAAAACGACTTGTAATGGCAAGTGAGAAACAAGAAATTGATGCAAGTGAAGTCTATCAAGAGCTAGCTAATCAGAATTTTATTAAAGATAATACGCAATCGCACAGCCTATCAGATGCAGCTAATAGACACATTAAGAGCTATTTTGAAGCGTTAGAAAATAATGAGCCACCTTCAGGTCTTTATAATCGTGTGATAGAAGAGGTGGAGCGACCACTGATTGAGCGGACATTACATTTGACTAGAGGCAACCAAATTAAAGCGGCTAAGATACTTGGTTTAAACAGAAATACATTACGCAAAAAAATTGCGTCACTTAACATATCTAAAAATCGTGATGATTACAGAGATGCATAATGGCTAATCAAAGAACGGCTTTAAATGTTAAAAATCAAAGACGCTGGCTTCGTGAAGACCGCCTAGCATATTTGGTTATTATCACAACTCTGTGCCTAGGTGCGGGGACATATGGCTTGTTTGCGCGTGTTGATTATGTTTCCGGCAGCTCTCCTATTCTCCAAAGTATTTTTCTAGGTGCATTACTTGCGCTAATAATGCTTCTTATATTTGTTGGC
>WTHW01000230.1 GCA_011526395.1 Alphaproteobacteria bacterium | reverse complement strand
AGGGTGAGATGGTGCTAGGCGCTGGTGTGGATAAATATAACTCTTATGCCCAGCGTGGCTCATGGCCTGTGCCAGAGCATATGCTAGCGGCGGCTGTGGAGTTGTTCCCTGTCTTGTCACGTCTTCGTATGTTGCGTCATTGGGGCGGCATTGTCGATACATGCCCTGATGCCTCGCCAATTATCTCAAAGACTGATGTTGATGGTTTGTATTTCAACTGTGGCTGGGGCACTGGCGGCTTCAAGGCAACACCTGGTTCAGGCCATGTGTTCGCTGACCTGATTGCCAATGATCGCCCGAACAAAATCGCTGAGCCTTATGCATTGAAGCGATTTGAGACAGGCTATCTGATTGATGAACATGGCGCTGCTGGCGTTGCCCACTAATTACAAGAACGGATATAGCTGAGATGTTACTTATTCATTGTCCTCATTGTGGTGCTAGAGACGAAGCTGAATTTAGCTGCGGCGGCGAAGCCCATATCATGCGCCCATTAGCTGAGAATAAAATTAATGATGCGCAATTTGCTGATTACCTTTTCTATCGTCACAACCCAAAAGGTGTGTTTCTAGAAAGATGGCGTCATGCGGCTGGTTGCCGTAAATGGTTTAACGCTGTCAGAGATACAGTGACAGATGAGATTATCGAAATCTATGCCATGGGCGCAAAGCCAAAGACAAAGGCTGGTAAAGAAGCCTTTGATAGCAATTGGCGTAGAGCCTCTGCGGCAGAAGCAGCTGCCAAAGTAGGAGGAAAGAAATAATGGGACTTTTTTCAGCAAAAGACGTTATGCGCTCTCCTTCAGCAGGTCGCATTAACCGCAATAAACCAATTACTTTTACCTTTGATGGCAAGAAATATCAGGGCTTTGAAGGTGATACGATTGCCTCTGCTTTGCTTGCCAATAATGTGCATCTTGTTGGCCGCTCGTTCAAATATCATAGACCGCGCGGTATCATGGCATCTGGCTCTGAGGAAGCAAATGCGTTGGTTCGTGTTGGCAAAGGTGCCTATGCAGAGCCAAATTTGCGTGCGACACAAGTTGAGATTTATGACGGTCTGTATGCAGAAAGCCAAAACCGTTTTCCAAATCTGAAGATGGATGTGGGTGCTGTTAACTCTGTGTTATCGCGCTTTTTCCCAGCTGGTTTTTACTACAAAACATTTATGTGGCCTGCCTCTTTATGGATGACTTATGAGCATGTTATCAGACATGCCGCTGGTCTTGGCCGTGTGGCTGATGATCATAATGATCCTGACCGTTATGAGCATATGCATGCCCATTGCGAAATCTTGGTCGCTGGTGGTGGTGCCTCTGGTCTGATTGCAGCCTATCAGGCGGCCATGAGTGGTGCGCGTGTCATTCTTGCAGATGAGCAAAATGAATTTGGCGGCTGGTTGCTTGGTGAAAGTGATACCATCATTGATGATAAGCCGGCAGATCGCTGGATTGCTGATATGGTCGACGCCCTTGGCAAGATGGAAAATGTCACCTTACTGCCACGCACAACTGTGTTCGGCTATGGCGACCATAATTTCATCACATTATGTGAGCGTGTGACAGATCATATGGGCGCACGCCCTGCCCATCTGCCGCGCCAAAGATTATGGAAGGTCCGCGCGAGCGAGGTCATTTTGGCAACGGGTGCGCATGAGCGCCCGCTTGTGTTCTCTGGCAATGATTTGCCGGGTGTGATGCTAGCAGGTGCCGCACGTATGTTTGCCAATCGTTATGGCAGCTTGCCAGGCAGACGTGTGGTGATCACAACCAATAATGATGATGCCTATCGTACGGCGATTGCCCTGCAAAAGCTGGGTGTGATGGTGCGCGCTATCGCTGATATCAGACCAAACCCGAAAGGGGCGCTTGTCAAAGCGGTGAAGGAATCTGGTGTTGAAGTGCTGACAGGTCATGCTGTGACAGTGGCGGCTGGTAAGTTGCGTGTTGGGCGTGTTGAAATCTCACCTGTGAATGAAGATGCGAGTGAAGTCACTGGTGAGCCACTTCACAGAGATTGTGATTTGTTGCTGATGTCTGGTGGCTTGTCACCTGCTGTGCATTTGCATTCACAAGCAAGAGGCAAGTTGAAATGGGATGAGACAAATCTGTGTTTCCGCCCGTCAACAACACATGAGCGTGAGCAATCAGTTGGGGCAGCGAATGGCACATTTGATGTCGCACGCGCTATGGCTGAGGCAGCAAAAGCAACCCTAAAGGCTGTATCGCGCGCTGGCTTATCAGCTGATGCGATGAGTGTGCCTGAGGCATCTGCACCAAAGCAATCATGGGCGCCTGTGGCGGCTTGGAAGATTGCCAATGGCCTGCCAGCAGGTCAAGGTGACAAAGCATTTGTTGATTTCCAAAATGATGTGACAGGATCTGATATCCAGCTTGCCACGCGCGAGGGGTATCATTCAGTTGAGCATGTCAAACGCTATACCACAACAGGCATGGCGACTGATCAAGGTAAGACGTCAAATATCAACGCACTTGGTATTTTGGCAGATTCTTTGCAAAATGAAATCCCGAAAGTGGGCACAACCACTTTCCGCCTGCCCTATACCCCAACCAATATCGGGGCGATTGCGGGGCGTGATATTAAGGGGCTGTTTGACCCTGTGCGCCGCACAAGAATGGATAGCTGGCACCAAGCCGCTGGCGCGACATTTGAGCATGTCGGGCAATGGATGCGTGCATGGTACTATCCAAAAGACGGTGAAAGCATGGAAGAGGCCGTCAATCGTGAGGTTGTGGCCGCACGTACGTCAGCTGGTCTGCTTGATGCCTCAACACTTGGTAAGATTGATATCAGAGGCAAGGATGCCGCTGAATTCCTGAACCGTGTTTATACAAATGCGTGGCTGAAGCTTGGCATTGGCAGATGCCGTTATGGCCTGATGCTAAAAGATGATGGCATGGTGATGGATGATGGTGTGACAACACGCCTTGGTGAAAATC
>WTHW01000252.1 GCA_011526395.1 Alphaproteobacteria bacterium | reverse complement strand
ATGGAAGATTACATTGGTGGTCATTTCATTTTGCGCCCAACATCTGGCGGCATCGACCTTGATATCGGCCCATTACATGATGTGCTTCATGCCGAAAATTACTGTGAAATCATGCTCTTAATGTCGAATGGCATTGTATCGGATTGCTATGCTGTTTTGGAATATCCAGGCTTTGAGCCATTGGATACATTTACCTCTACAGCTATGTTACGCCTTGCGCCTACAGCCATCGAGACTGTTTTGACAGATACAAATGATGTGTTCAACTTAACAGAATCATCACAAAAGCTTATTCAGGTTAAAGAAGGTGAAATACTTGGTAATGGCCAAGATCAAATTGTGAAAATAACACCATCAGGCCTGATTTTGGTGTCGGATACAGGGGATATTACACAGCTACCACTTGATTATATTCCAGAAAATCCATTCCAAGCCACACAGCCCGCAGCGCCAGCACAACAGCCAAATCTGCTGACACAGCCAGCGAACAACTAAGGTAGCCCCTTATGCCGATTTATGAAAATGAAGTCGCTGATAAAGTTATCCGTGTTCTGCAAGCCGCCAACCGTGTTGATGCGGCAAAACTAACAGAAGCGCGTGGCACAGCGGCTGGGCCAAGCGATATTTTAGTACAATTGATACGCAATGAAGGTGTGGATGAAGAACTCGTCCATACAGTCATATCAAGAGCATATGCATTACGCCGCACATCACTTGAAGCAAAGCAGGTTGATGTTCGTGCATTGCCGCTTATCCCAAAGCAATTTATTGATGACCATTTGGCAATGCCTTATGAAGTTGAGGCACGATTTCTTCGGGTGGCTATTGTTGATCCTTCTACAGCCTCACTTGCTGGGCAATTAAAGAATCTTTCAAACTTTAATATTGAATTTCAGCTCATCACGCTGACTAACTTTGAAAATCTGCGCGCTCATGAGCGCATTAAGGCTGTGCTTGATGCGGCAGAGAAAAAGCAAAAGGCAGAAGCAGAAGTTATATCTGCAAAAAGACGCTCAAAGTTTCCAATAGATGATGACTCGCTTGTGCCTGAATTTTGTGACCATATCCTGCATTCAGCGATTGATACAGGCACATCAGATATTCATATTGAGCCGTTTCGTGATATTGCACGCATAAGATTCCGTATCGATGGCAGGCTACAAATTCGCCACGAATATTCAGATTATGTATTCAAGCATTTCCTCGGTGTGGTGACACGTTTCAAAATTCTGGCAGATTGTGACATTTCAGAAAAACGCCTGCCACAAGATGGCGGCATCACAATCAATTATGGTGGTGAGGATATTGATTTCCGCTTTAATGTGCTGCCTGGCAAATATGGTGAACGCATTGTTATGCGTATTTTGAAGGGCGATCCGTCACTTTCGCTGAGTAAGATCGGATTAACAGACGAGAATTATCGTAAAATTGTTGATGCTATTACAGCGCCGCAAGGGATGGTGCTGGTTACAGGCCCTACTGGCTCTGGCAAGACGACCACTTTGTATGGATGCCTGCAACATATTAACGAGCCTGAAACCAATATTATGACCGCTGAAGATCCAGTGGAATATTATCTTGAAGGTGTTGCCCAAACGCAGGCGAATGAGAAAATTGGCCTGACATTTAACTCAATTTTGCGCGCATTCCTTCGTCAGGACCCTGAAATTATCCTTGTGGGTGAGATTCGTGACCAAGAGACTGTTGAAATTGCTGTTAAAGCTGCTTTAACAGGTCACTTGCTACTATCAACACTTCATACAAATGATGCTGTTTCAACAATCACACGTTTGATGAATATGGGGGTTCCGCCCTTTATGATTGCGGCTGCGACAAGTCTTATCATGGCACAGCGCCTTGGCAGGCCAAATTGTCAGAACTGCTTAGCACCAGACCCACAATCCACGCCAGAGTCACTCAAGAAAATTGGCTTCACAGAAGAAGAGATTCCTCATATTGAAGCGAAAATTGGGGTGGGTTGTGATAAATGCGGCGGCTCTGGTTACAAAGGCAGGCGCGGTGTTTATGAGGTGATGCGCATTAATCCAGAGCTGGAAGAAGCTATTTTGCGCCAAGCATTGGCTCCTGAATTACTAGAAGCAGCGCGCCATGATGGCTTCCGCACCATGCAAGAGATTGCACGTGACTTCGTGAAGGATGGCATCTTCTCAATTGCGGAATACACCCGCATTCTCGTGTTGTAATCAGGCGTTGATAAATGGCAGAGCAACTCAAAAAATTCACCTATAAGGGCAAGAAAAAAGGCAAGAAAGTCAAAGGTGAAATTGAAGTCGCAGGGTTGGTCCAAGCCAAAAAACAACTGCGAGAAGATGGCTTGCGAGATGTTGTTATAAAAGAGGTCAAGCCTAAGCAAAAATCAGCGCTAGATATTGAAATTACGTGGGGGCCGTTTGGGTCAATTCCCACCAAAGAAATTTTGGTTTTCACCAAGAAGATATCAACCATGATGCGTGCCGGCCTGCCGATTGTTGAGGCGATGATATTGGTGTCATCTCAGACAAAAAACGCCAATTTGAAACGTATCAATAATGATATGATTGATAGACTTAATGGCGGTGCATCGCTATCTCAATCATTTAGAGCCCATACGCGCTATTTTGATAATGTGTATCTGAATATGGTCGAAGCTGGCGAGTTATCAGGTCGTCTCGATACCTTCCTTGATCGCTTAACAGAAATGCTTGAAAAACAGCAAACGATTAAAGCTGGCATCAAATCTGCTCTATTCTATCCTATTACATTGGTCGTTATCACTGTTACCATTTCTTATTTCATGCTGACGAATGTTGTGCCGACATTCCAAGAAATGTTTGAAGGCTTAGGAGCTGAATTGCCTGCACCTACACAAGCCATTGTGGATGCCTCTAACTGGATTCAGCAAGGTGAAAATGTAGGGCGCGTGGTAGCAACTGTGATGTTTGCATTTTTGGCCAATAAATTTATGTC
>WTHW01000164.1 GCA_011526395.1 Alphaproteobacteria bacterium | reverse complement strand
ATTTAGCACTATTGTGACATTTTTTCGCGTTTGTGCGTCACCATTGGCTTGTTTTATGTTGTTTTTCACTAAATGGCCGGCGGTGCTGTGAATTATCCATTATCACCTGGCACCCACAACACATCTGCTGTGCCATTATCATTCATCTTGCGTGCGAGTACGAATAAATGATCTGACAATCTGTTGATATATTGCATGGCAGCTTCATTCACAGGCTCTTCAATAGCAAGCTCTGTCATGCGGCGTTCAGCGCGGCGTGCTACTGTGCGGGCCATATGAAGCCATGCTGATACCTCAGACCCACCGGGTAAAATAAAAGATGTCAGCGGATTGAGATCAGCATTCATTTTATCTATTTCTGCTTCAAGGCGCGTGACTTGTGCTGTTGTGATGCGTAATGCAGGCGCATCTGATTCTGGCGTTGCTAAATCAGCACCCAAATCAAATAAATCATTTTGGATTCGTGATAACATCTCATCACTTTCGCCTTGTGCGTAAAGGCGTGCTAGTCCAATAACTGAATTCACCTCATCGACTTCGCCAAAAGCAGCTGGTCTGCGAGAATGTTTTGAGACACGAGAGCCATTGACGAGTGATGTCTCACCGCTATCACCTGTTCTTGTGTAGATTTTATTTAATTTGACCATTTTGCCCTCTTAAGATGTCATCCGCGCGGTTCTCTGAACCATAAAATTGAGACAAATATCAACAAAGCTAGCGCTTGGAATACAATGCGATAGCGCATGATTTTATTTGAATTATTTTTGTTATATTCGCCGCCTCTTGTCATGGTGATAAGACCCCAGAACAAAATGGCACTAACCAGTCCGAGTGCCACTATCATTATCAGCTTTTCATAATTCATATCATGTCTCTTTTATTGCCTTGCCACATAACATTGCGCGCAAGGTGCGATAGTCAAGCCTTAAGCCTTGCTCAAAAGCATGAGGCTATTATCCAAGATACTCAAATAGGAGGTTTCGCAAAAATTGGACAGCCAATAACAAGATGATAGGGCTAATATCGATGCCACCTAAATTAGGTAGGACTGAGCGAATGCGGCTCATTGCTGGCTCGTGAATTCTCTCAAGCCCGTTTAATATCAGCCGTACGGTTGGCTGCCATGGATTGACGATATTAAAGGCGATAAGCCAACTTGCGGCTACATAGATAACCAAACTCCAAATATATAAGCTGATAACCGTATCAAGCAGCAATAATAAAGAATTCATCTCTATCTTTTATCCCATTAAGACTGATTTTTTGCTCCGCCAAAAGGGCGGTTTACCCTCGTTGATTTATAGTCATTTCCAGCCTCTTCGTAAAGCAAACACATTGTTTGCCGCGACAATAAGGTTAAGCCTGTAATGCTTTTCATTAGGGGGAAGGCATGCTAGGACAAAGGCCATCGGGTGATATAATTGACCCGCTAAAAAAATGCCCCAATATATATCGTGAGGTCTGTTATGACAAAAACCATGCGAAGAAACGTAATGATTTTCGGTTTTGGCCTTGTGGCATTGATTGGCGGTCTGTTGGGTGACAGATATCTTCGCCAAGAAAAGCCAGACATTATGCCAAGCTTATCATCAGTCTCCTTTGAGCTTATCTCTCATGAAGGGGACATGATTACAAATCAAGAGCTGATAGGCAAAGCCACTGCGATTTATTTCGGCTTTACATGGTGTCCAGATATCTGCCCCACAACCTTATCGCAACTAGCTGATATGAAGGCTGAATTATCAAATAGTGATGATTTGCAATTGGTGTTTTTAACAGTTGATCCTGTGCGAGATACGCCGCGTCAAATGGCAGATTATATTAGCCTGTTTGATGGAGATATCATTGGTATAACAGGTGATGACAAACAGATAAGTGATGTGGTGCGCCGATTCGGTGCTTTTGCACAAAAAGTGCCTTCACCAGATGGTGATGATGATGACTATTTGGTGGATCATACCGCATCTGTCTATCTCTATGACCAAAAAGGACGATTTAAAGGGACCATCAGCCCTGCTGAACCCTATGAAATGGCATTAGCCAAGATGATGCGCCTGACTAACTCAAAGTGATCATGATGATGCTTTGGCATCACAGGGCTGACCAAATCGGACCACTCTCATAATTAGAAATATCTAATTTAATACGCTCTTTATCCAACCAAAAGATGGTGTGTGGAGAAAGAGGTATCAATTGGATAGGTATATCGGCGCGTCTGACACTATTATTATTGGCAATAGGATAAGGCATTGGGTTCTGCCTTTTGCATATTGTGGCATCTTAATGACTATCTTAAGTGCCTGTGGTGGTGGCAGTAGTGGTTCAAAAGAAGTATCTGTCTCATCGCCAGCGGTTTTTGCAGAACCGGAACGTGTGGCGTTAGAATTTGGCCCCTCCTATGTGACAGAATATGACGTTATTGACGGCCGGTACTTTACGCGAAACGTCTCAAATTGCGGCGCAATCGCCGTCACTTGATGTGATTGGGCTTGATCTAGAACTTGCTGATATGGAAGGCATGACAGGATTTGAGTCTATGCGCGCACAGGTGCCATCACAAATTCCAATCGCTTTGATTGGCCCTGCACGGCCAGCAGATGAAATTCGTGATATGCTGCAAAGAGGTGTTGCAGGCTATTTGCCATATAGTTTGGCAACAGCCTCCATGCTGGCAGCTTGGCGAGTGCTTGCCGCTGGTGAGACATATGTTCCTGTTGAAATGCTATCTGCACCAGAGCCAGCTAAAAATAGGATAGGTGGCTATCTAACAGGCAGAGAGCGTGATGTGCTAAATGGTCTTTTGGCAGGGCAATCAAATAAAGAAATTGCCAGAGAGCATGGCCTATCAGAGGTCACAATAAAACATCATCTAAAATCACTTCGCTCAAAACTTGGCGCACGGAACAGAACGCACGCTGTCTGCCGCGCGGTTGAGCTGGGCATTGCTGAAGATGAATATGCGATGGTCTAAAAGCTATGATAGCAAGCTGGAGACACCAACT
>WTHW01000002.1:1592-3033 GCA_011526395.1 Alphaproteobacteria bacterium | reverse complement strand
GTCAGATGTGTATAAGAGACAGACATCAAATCGCCGGGTGAATTAACGCAAATACAAAATTGGAGTACAACAAATTTTTGGACTTCATTAAGACAAGATAACACAGCTACTGACCTAAAAGAAGGATGGCATTGGGGAGATGGCACTCCACTCACAGGAGGGATAGATGAAAATACAGGGCCCTACACAATTGATTTAGATGACTACTTTACTACGACTGGAATTACCTACTCTCTTCACAATGTTCTTCCAAACTCTGCACAAGGTGGGGTGAGCTCAAATGGAGATAAAATTTCGGCTAGTCTCTCGGGGAGCCAACTTACGGTCTCTTTAGTAAATCATCAGTATGGACAATCTACAGTTGACATTCAAATTTATGGTCCCAATAATTCGTTTAGCCTCTATAGATCATTAAAAATAAATGTATGGGGTGAGCCCAATCCACCTACAAATATCACTTTATCTACAACTAATTATAGTGAAAACACCACTCCAACATTAAATTTTGTTGCGGTAGACAATGATTCAGAAGGCCATACATTTGAATTAACAGATACGTCTAATTACCCAGATAATAACTCATTTTCAGTTGTTGATGGAGAAATTGTCTTAAACGAATTAAACTTTGAATCTCCTTCTGATGCAAATACTGATAATACGTATGAAATTAAGGTAAGGACATTAGACACTCAAAGTGACGATGATGGGGAGCAATTATTTTATGATAAAGTATTTACGATTTCTATTACAGATGCTAACGACCCTCCGGTTAGTCAGAGTATTACTGCGAGTACAACAAATGGATCTTCAAAAACAGTCTCACTTCATGCTACAGACGAAGACGGTGATACTCTAACATTTAGTATTGTTAGCCAACCCAGCCATGGTACAGCAACCTTAAATGGGAATCAAATAACCTATACTCCTTCTAGTAGTTTTACAGGAACAGATACAATCACTTATGCTGCTAATGATGGAACCATTACAGGGGCAACGGCCACTGTTGAAATATCAGTGGCTAGTGGATCGACCAATTCTGCTGGGGTTACCTTATCCAAGACCAGCGCGAGTGTTAGCGAGGATGGAACGACTACTCGTGATTCCTTTACAGTAGTTTTAGCCACTCAGCCTACAGCCGATGTAGTTGTTTCTATTGCCAATGCAGATACGGGAGAGGTATCGGTGTCTCCGAGTAGTTTAACCTTTACAGCATCGAACTGGAACACAGCTCAGACGGTTAGTTTAGCTGGAGTGGATGATAGTAGTGTTGACGGCGATCAGACCACTGCGTTAACCTTATCCTTTAGTAGTTCAGACAATACCTACGCCAACTTAGCAGATCAAACGGTAAGTGTAACTACCACAGATGATGATACAGGGACAGACACCGATGGTGATGGAACTTCAGATGCGAGCGACACCGATGATGATAATGATGGGA